>JBJEYY010000201.1:0-7945 GCA_051887095.1 Faecousia sp.
TGGTTCGCAATGACAGGTAATCTGCAGCGCACCCTTTCAAACAACAATTTACCGTTCTGCTGGGTGTTGGGGGATGGGCGACTTGGAATAAGAAAACTCCCTTTATGACGGGCGGCTTTCATTTTGCCGCCTGACACAAAGGGAGGTCATCAAAATGAGGAGTATTTCTATGCCAGGGGGTGCTGGGCGTACCAGGTGTGTTTGTCGCGGTACATGGCCTCGTCCGCTTTTTTCAGGAGGTCAGGGCCTGTAAGGCCGGGGTGCTCCGAGGACAGGGCGAAGCCGGCGGCGAAATAGATGGCGGGGCCCCGGCCCAGGCGGTTGTAGCCGTCCACGGCATCCCGCAGCGCCCGGATGTACTGCTCCATTTCTTCCCGGGTGGCCTCGGTGATCAGGACCGTGAATTCATCGCCGCCCCAGCGGCAGATGGCGCTGTTGGGAGGCAGGGTATTGCGCAGAATATTGGAGAAGTTGAAAATCATCTGGTCGCCCACATCGTGGCCCAGGGTGTCGTTGGTATATTTCAGCCGGTTCAGGTCCAGCATCATCATGCCCACGCCCTTGCCGGAGGCAAATTCCCGGGCCATCAGCGTGTCCCAACGGAATTTGTTGAACAGGCCCGTCTGAGGGTCCGTGTAGGCCAGGGTGCTGGTTTCCAGGACGCTCCGGGTAAATTGAATCAGGATGTAAAGGATAAATGCGGCAATGGTAAAGACGATTCCCGAGGAGCTTCCCGAATTGTAGAAGCGGGTAAAGTCCAGCAGAACCCCGCGCCCAGAAGTCCCACATACCACAGCGATTGCCGTTGCCTGGCACTCCGGCCCCGAAGATAGTTGATTGCCGAGGCACAGAGGACGGCGGCCAGGGTGATCATCAAGATGACATGGCACAAAGGAAGGGTTTGCCGGAATTCCGCGATACCGAATACCTGACAGGCAAGAATCACCAGGGCGGTGCAGGAGGCCAGAATGGACAGCCACAGAGCGGGCCTGGAGAACACACCCCCGAATCGTCTGGAGAGCATCAGCAGAAGCGGAATCACGCACAGGCACAGCGCGCCAATGGTGACATAGCCCAGCAGAACTGTGTGGCGGGAGAAGAAAAAGGTAGAGGTACGCATATCCGTAATGCGCCAGAGCCCGATGAGCATGGAGAAATCCCCCAGGAAAAACATATCCGAGGGGAACGCCTTTCCGGCAAACCGCAGGCACAGGGAGATGGCGGCGATGAAGAATCCCAGAAGGATACAGACCATGGACAGTACAAGCTCCACCAGATCCCGGGAAAGAAGGCTGCACAGTACCTCATACCGGGAACCCAGGTAGAATTCCGGATTCCGACCGGCGGACACGGAGAAGGCCGGCTCGGCGACAACGCCTGCGGTTTTGCCGCTGTCCTCCGGGTAAAGAGGAATGCTGCACCAATTGCTGCCCACGCTGCCGCAGACGCGGCTGCCCGCTCCGGGGGACACACTGTATACAAGCTCGTCGTCCAGGTAGATTCTGGCGGTGTGGTGCACCAGGTAGAGGTTCAGGCACTCCTCTCCGGCGGATACCTGGCCCAGTGTCCAGGTAAATACCTTCGTATACCCGGTGGGGGAGGAGGCGGAGGCATACTGCTCCACGGAATACTCCGTCACTTGCCGGCAGCCCAGGGAGGGGCGGGCCTGGTACACGGAAACCCGCTCAAAGATACCCACATAGAGGAAAAACAGCAAAAACAACGCGGAGGTGATTCCAAAGAGAATCTTTGCGCGTTTATCAAGTTTGGATGGATGTTTCATAATCGGATACCCCTTTGCGCCGCGCGGCTTCTATGTCGGAGGATGGTATTTTCATCATTACGCAGAAAGAAGATAAATTGTTGTTTACAGCACTTGTTTAAAGTTTCCTGTCATTGCGAACCAGTCCGCAGACTGGTGTGGCAATTCCCCCGGTTAGAAGAGAAATGTATCGACAATTGCCCTACAGACTGAGAAATGCCGTGATTTTTGGTGGTAATCGTTACCTGGTTCCATTCAACAGGGGGATTGCCACGCCAGTGTGCGCACTGGCTCGCAATGACAGCGTTCTTTAAGGCTCGCAAGCGTAAACAACAATTTAGCTTTCTGGAGCGGGAAACGGATACTTGCATTTCTGACAGCATATCACACCCTTCGGGGGAAATCAATCCGCCGGGAGGTGGGGAGGCAATTGCTCCATTTCTTCGGCATTATTACACAAAATGATTGCATTATCTTGGATACTGTGCTATATTAACAAATTGGAAGATTGTGTTTTACTTTGGATAGAAGGAGATTCGATTCTATGACATCTCAGGATCATATTCGCAATATTGCCATCATCGCCCACGTGGACCACGGCAAGACCACCCTGGTGGACGAGATGCTGAAGCAGGGCGGAATTTACCGGGAGAACCAGGCTACCGTGGAGCGGGTCATGGACTCCGGGGATCTGGAACGGGAGCGGGGCATTACCATCCTGGCCAAGAATACCTCCGTTCGCTATAAAGATTACAAGATTAACATCGTGGACACCCCGGGCCACGCGGATTTCGGCGGCGAGGTGGAGCGAATTCTCAAGATGGTCAACGGCGTCATCCTGCTGGTGGACGCGGCGGAGGGGCCCATGCCCCAGACCCGGTTTGTGCTCCAGAAGGCCCTGGAGCTGGGCCACAAGGTCATTGTGGCGGTGAACAAGGTGGACAAGCCCGATGCCCGAATCCATGAGGTCATGGACGAGGTACTGGAGCTGCTGCTGGATCTGAACGCCACCGACGAGCAGTTCAACTCTCCCACCGTGTTCTGCTCCGGCCGTCAGGGCACCGCCAGCTACGGTCCCGACGAGATGGGGAAGGACCTTACCCCCCTCTTTGAAACCATTGTAAACTATATTGATCCTCCCCAGGGAGACGGGTCAGCCCCGCTGCAGCTGCTGGTTTCCTCCATCGACTATAACGAGTATGTGGGCCGCATCGCCGTGGGCCGGGTAGAGCGGGGCACCATCCGGGTCAACCAGGAGGTGACCATCTGCGACTACCATGACCCCGAACTGCGGCAGAAGGGCAAGGTGGTGGCCCTCTATGAGTTCGACGGCCTGACCAAGAACCCCATTCAGGAGGCCTCCGCCGGGGAGATTGTGGCGCTTTCCGGCATGGCGGACATCACCATCGGCCGGACCCTCTGCGCACCCGATGTCGTGGAGCCGCTGCCCTTTGTGAAGATCAGCGACCCCACCATTGAAATGACCTTTGCCGTCAACGATTCCCCCTTCGCGGGCAAGGAAGGCAAGTATGTCACCTCCCGGAATCTGCGGGACCGCTTGGAGCGGGAGCTATTGAAGGACGTTTCCCTCCACGTCACCGAGCAGGGCACCGATTCGTTCAATGTGGCGGGCCGGGGTGAGATGCATCTGAGCATCCTGATGGAAACCATGCGCCGGGAGGGTTATGAGTTCTCCGTGTCCACCCCCCGGGTGCTGACCAAGGTCATTGACGGCAAGGTCTGCGAGCCCATCGAGCGGATGGTGGCGGACGTACCCGAGGAGTGCATGGGCTCCGTCATTGACAAGATGGGCCGCCGGAAGGGAGACCTTTTGGGTATGACCCCCATGGGCAGCCGTTACCGTCTGGAGTTTTTGGTGCCCAGCCGGGGATTGTTTGGCTACCGCAACGAATTCCTGACGGATACCCGGGGTGAGGGCATCATGTCTTCGGTGCTGGATTCCTACGCCCCCATGAAGGGCGAGATTGAGCGCCGTCTGGTGGGCTCCCTGGTGGCCCACGAAAGCGGGGAGGCCGTGGCCTACGGCCTGGCCGCCGCCCAGGAGCGGGGCGCCCTGCTGATCGGACCCGGCACTCCGGTGTACGCCGGTATGGTGGTGGGCATCTGCAGCCGCAACGAGGATATGACGGTGAACGTCTGCAAGCGCAAGCAGCTGACCAATATGCGGGCCGCCGGTTCCGACGAGGCTCTGCGGCTGACACCTCCCAGGGTGTTCTCCCTGGAGCAGTGTCTGGAGTTCCTGGCTGACGATGAGCTGCTGGAATGCACCCCCAAGAGCCTGCGCATCCGCAAGCGGGAGCTGGACCATAGCGTCCGTATGCGCCAGCTGATGAAGAAGCGGGCCCAGGAGCAGGGCTGAGAAAGCCGCCGGGAATCATTATTGAGAAATCGCCCGAAAGACAGACAAATTGTTGTTTGCAGCACTAAAATAGAACTGTCATTGCGAACCAGTCCGCAGACTGGTGTGGCAATCCCCCGAGGTTTTAGACCGCTTTTTACCATGTTTTTACAACTTTGACGGTGATTCGGGGCGGTTTTCGTTACATTTCCCCTCTATCCGGGGGATTGCCACGCCAGTGTGCGCACTGGCTCGCAATGACAGCTTTTTTTTGAGTGCGCAACTGTAAACAACAATTTATCTGATTGCTATGCAATATTGCTCGGTATTTTCGGAAAAATGTGTTGACCTGAATTGATTTTTCGGTTATAATGATTCAGCATGACCGCCTGTGGTCATTTTCTGAGTGTTGCTGCGGCCTTTTGGCTGTCGAGCATATTGATTTTTGACAGGAGGTGTATCTAAGTATGAAGCGTACCTACCAGCCCAGCCGTCGTCATCGTTCCAAGGTTCATGGGTTCCGTCAGAGAATGGCGACTTCCAATGGCCGTAAGGTCCTGGCCCGCCGCCGCGCGAAGGGCCGCAAGGTTCTGTCCGCCTGATGAGCGTCCGTGGGTGAAAAAACGGATACGCGCTCTTAAGCGAAACGGGAGCTACAGCGGGGTGAATGAAACATTCGCCCCGCTCCCTTTTTATTGGGCGGCGCTTCGTCGGCAGCTTGTCCCCGGAGCGGCGGATCTTTTGCCCCAGCTCTTCGGTTTGTCGCCTCGAAATCCACAAAGGATTCCTTCGGCTCCAAACCTCGATCTGTGGCAAAATCTCTCGCCGTCCGTGTACAATCTGCCTCCTCAGCGCCGCCTGGTGGGAGCAGGCAGGAGTATACAGGAGCGGCGGATCTTTTGCCCCAGCTGTGCAGCATTGTTTGACCGGCATTTTGGAAAGGAAGGGAAATATGAAGTTTTCCAGCAGCTTGAAGCTGAATCACATTTTCCGAAGGCTTTACCACACCTCCGGTCAGGCGGATTCTTATCTGGTGCTCTACGCCCGGAA
Source organism: Faecousia sp. (assembly GCA_051887095.1). Classification (GTDB taxonomy): domain Bacteria; phylum Bacillota; class Clostridia; order Oscillospirales; family Oscillospiraceae; genus Faecousia. Next base: position 5,172 of record JBJEYY010000201.1, read on the forward strand.
AAACCGGAGCGAATTTAACCGGGTGGGGATCACCGTCAGCAAGAAGCTGGGCCATGCCGTGGTGCGCAACCGGGTCCGCCGCCGCCTGCGGGAGGTCTACCGGCTCAACGAGGAGCGCTTTGCCCCCGGCTGGGACATTGTGGTGGTGGCCAGAACCCGGGCTGTGGAGGCCCCTTTTGCCGCGTTGACCCGAAGCTATCTGAATCTGGCGAAAAAGGCCGGAATTCTGGCCCCGGAGGATGGGCAATGAAAAGACTCCTGCTTTCCCTGATCCGTTTCTATCAGCGCTGTATTTCCCCCGCGTTTCCGGCCCGGTGCCGGTTTTCACCCACCTGCTCCGCCTACGCCTACGAAGCTGTCTGCAAGTACGGGGCCCTCAAGGGGGGCAAACTTGCCCTGAGACGGCTGCTTCGCTGCCATCCCTTCTACAAAGGGGATTGGTATGACCCCGTACCTTGACTTCCAAATGAAGGAGGAACGTCCATGATTCTCGCGTTCAAACTGTCCGATATCATTACGGTTCCCTTTGGCTATCTGCTGGGCCTTCTGTACCACCTGACCGACAATTACGGCGTTGCTATGATCCTCTTCGGCATTCTGGTTCAGCTGGCGCTGCTGCCCATCACCGCCAAGTCCAAGAAGAGCATGATGGCCATGTCCCGCCTCACTCCCCGGATGCAGGAGATTCAGAAGAAATACGCCGACGATCCCCAGCGCCAGAATGAGGCCATCAACGCCCTTTACAAGGAAGAGGGCGTGTCCATGGGCGGCGGCTGCCTGTGGAGTCTGGTGCCCATGCTGATTCTGATCCCTCTGTTCACCGTGATCCGGGAGCCCATTACCTATGTGCTTATGGAGTCCAAGGAGGTCGCCGCTCAGATCGTCCAGGTGATCAAGGACATTGATCCAACGGTTTTTTCCGGCAATGTTGGTTATGACCAGGTGGCTGCCGCCAGAGTCATCCCTCAGTTCGCCGACCAGATCCGGGCTGCTGTTCCCAATGTGAGTGCCGACACCCTGGCCGGCATCAACTTCACCTTCCTGGGCATTGACATGGGTGCGATTCCCCAGTTCAACATCTTCAACTCTGCCCGCTGGGCCTGGGACTGGGCCCACATCGGCGCCTTCCTGGTGGCCCTGCTGTCCGCGGGCAACCAGATCGTGACCATGCTGATCTCCCAGAAGACCAATGACTCCGTCATCACCAATGAGAAGGGCATCGAGGACAAGGAGGCCGCCAAGAATTCCCAGGCTGCCCAGTCCAACAAGATGATGCTGTGGATGATGCCTCTGATGTCGCTGTGGATCGGCTTTACCGTGCCCTGCGCATTGTCCCTGTACTGGTTTGTGGGCGGCGTGGTCCGCACCATCGAGGACACCATCCTTACCAAGCGCTACCGCAAGATCTATGATGCCGAAGACGCCATCCGGCTGCAGAAGGCTCTGGAGCAGGACCGCATCGAGGCGGAGAAGGAACGCATCCGCGCCGAGCGCCGGGCCGCCAACCCCGACGGCATCACCGAGAATACCAGCAAGAAGAAAATGCAGAAGAAGCTCCGGGCAGAGGAGGAGGCCGCCAAGGCTGCCGCTGCCAAGGAGTACGCCGCCAGGAAGGGTATCGAGGTGGAGGAGGACGAGAGCGAAAGCTGCCTGTCCGGCATTCCCGACCGTCCCTACTGCAAGGGCCGGGCCTACGATCCCAACCGTTACGGCTGCCAGCCTACGGAGGAATGATTTATGGAAAAGAATATTGTCGCCACCGGCAAGACCATTGATCTGGCCATCGAAAGTGCTCTGAACCAGCTGGGGCTGGACCGGGACAGCGTCAGCGTCCTGGTGCTGCAGCAGGCGAAGCAGGGCTTTCTGGGCTTCGGCGCCCAGCCTGCCAAGGTGCAGGTGACCTACGAGGCTCCGGATCCCGTCCCCGAGGCGCCCAAGACGGCCCTCAGCTCCGCCTCCCGGAGCAAGCCCAAGGCTGCCGCCCCTCTGAAGCGGCCGGAGCAGCCCAAGCCCGAGGCTCCCAAGCCCGAGTCCAAGCCCGAGGCCCCCAAGCCTGAACGGAAGAGCGAGCCTCCCAAGGCCGAAGCACCCAAGGCTCCTAAAGCGGAGCGTGCCCCCGAGGCCTCCAAGGCACCTAAGCCCGAGCGCAGAAATGATGCCCCCAGGGCCGAGAAGAAGGTCCGGGAGTATGCTCCCGCGGAGCCCGGCTCCGTGGAGGAGAAGATCGAGACCTTCCTGAAAGGCCTTCTGGAGCACATGGATTCCAAGGCTGTGCCCCACTGCTTCAAGGAGGCGGACGGCTCCTACAAGGTGGACCTGGTGGGGGATGATCTGGGCTACCTGATCGGCCGCCGGGGAGATACCCTGGACGCCATCCAGCATCTGACCAACTACGCCGTCAACCGGGATGTGGAGGGCCGCATCCGGGTCAATGTGGATGCCGAGGCCTACCGGGAGAAGCGGGAGGAAAGCCTGCGCCGCTACGCCCGCAAGAAGGCCCAGCAGGTGCTCAAAGCCCGCCGCCGCACCACCCTGGAGCCCATGAACGCCTACGAGCGCCATGTGATCCACGCGGCGCTGCAGGACATGGACAACATCACCACCCACTCCACCGGTGTGGAGCCCAACCGCCGGGTGGTCATCGAGTATGTCCGTTAATCCATAACAACACCCCTCCCCGGATTGACGGGGAGGGGTATTTGCGTCCGTTCCTTTGAACGACAAATTGTTGTTTACACTATACGTTTCAAATTTTCTGTCATTGCGAACCAGTC
>JBJEYY010000202.1:0-7918 GCA_051887095.1 Faecousia sp.
CCCCTCTAACCGGGGGATTGCCACACCAGCGTGCGCGCTGGTTCGCAATGACAGCATATATTCAACAAACACCAATTTGTCGTTCTGCCGGGGCGGGATAGAGATGGGCGTGAAGGGGGTGTAGAATGGAGCGGAAGGAGGGATGGGAATGACCAAGGAAGAAAGCGGGGAGCTCTGGCAGCAGATTCGGGAGGAATACATCCGATCGGATTTGAGCCTTAAAAAGCTGTCGGAAAAATACGGAGTCTCCAAGCGGCAATTGGAGCGGCGCTCCGCCCGGGAGAGCTGGCCCGCCCTGCGGGAGCGCTCCTGCGGAGAGCCCTTGAGTGAGGACACCGCACGGCGCCTGACGGAGGCGGTGGAAAAGGCCCTGAAGGTGGTACAGGATGCCTTTGAGGACGAAAAGCAGTTCCATCGGTATCTGGTGAAAACCAAGGCCGGGGCAGATGGGGATCTGGAGGAGCGAATCTTCCAAAAGCTGGACACGAAGTCGCTAAAGGAGGTCACGGCGGTGCTGAAGGACCTGAAGGCCATGGTCCAGGAGGCCTCCGGAGGGGATGCCCAGGTGCGGGTGGTCTTCGAGGCCGGGGAGGAAAGCTGGAATGAGTGAACTGGTCCTACAAAAACCCAGCGAGAAGCAGATTCTGTTTCTGAAGGATCACCACAAGCACGTGATGTTCGGCGGAGCCCGGGGCGGGGGCAAAAGCTGGTGCGTAAGGGATAAGGCCAAGCGGCTGGCCCTGCGCTATGGCGGCATCCGGCTGCTGATTGTCCGTCGCACCTACCAGGAATTGGAAAACAACCATATACAGCCCCTTTGCGGGGAGCTCGCGGGAATCGCCAAGTACATAAAGGCGCAGAAACAGTTTTTCTTCCCCAACGGCTCCACATTGCGCTTTGGCTACTGCGCCAAGGATTCCGACCTGGATCAGTACCAGGGGGCGGAGTACGACGTGATTTTCCTGGACGAGGCCACCCAGCTCAAGGAGCTATGGATTCGCAAAATCACCGCCTGCGTCCGGGGCGTCAACGATTTTCCCAAGCGGGTGTACTACACCTGCAACCCCGGAGGCGTGTCCCACGGCTACATGAAGCGGCTGTTCATTGACCGCAAATACGAGCCGGGGGAAAACCCGGCCGACTACAGCTTCATCCAGTCGTTGGTAACGGACAACAAAGCCCTGATGGGAAGCCAGCCGGATTATGTAAAGCAGCTGGAAGCCCTGCCGCCCAAGCTGCGGGACGCCTGGCTCCACGGCCGATGGGACGTGTACGAGGGGCAGTTTTTTGAGGAGCTGCGATTGACCCCCGACCCGGAGCTGTGTGCCAAAGCGGGCATCACCGTGGAGGAAGCCTTGGAGCAGCGGCGGTTCACCCATGTGATCCCGGCCTTCGACCTGAACGCCGGGGAGCGGCGGGGGTGGAAACTAATGCGGTCCTACGACTTCGGCTACAACAAACCCTTCTCCCTGGGCTATTGGGCAGTGGACTATGACGGGGTGCTCTACCGGATTCTGGAGCTCTACGGCTGCACGGGAACCCCCGACGAGGGGGTTAAGTGGACCCCGGAGGAGCAGTTCCGGCGGATCGCCCAGCTGGAGCGAGAGCATCCCTGGCTGAAGGGCCGGAAAATCTCCGACGGGGTGGCCGACCCCGCCATCTGGGACAGCAGCCGGGGGGAGAGCATCGCGGACACGGCGGCCCGGTTCGGAATCTTCTTCACCCCGGGGGACAACCATCGCATTCCCGGCTGGATGCAGGTCCACTACCGGCTGCAGTTCGATGAAAACGGGTATCCACGGATGTATGTTTTCGAGGGGTGCAAGGCATTCCTTCGCACCATGCCGCTGATGATGTACGACCCGGCGAGGCCCGAGGACCTGGACACCACATTGGAGGACCACTGCCCCGACGAGGTGCGCTACCTCTGCATGTCCCAGCCCGTGGCCCCCCTGCGCCGCCGGGACAAGCCGGAGCTGGCCTTCGACCCACTGGAACAGGGCGTGATGCGTTCGACAGAAAGATAAACAAAAAAAGATTATGTCATTGCGAGCCAGTGCGCACACTGGCGTGGCAATCCCCCCATTAGAGGGGAAATGTACCGAATAGTGCCCGGAAGAGTGAGAGCCAACGCAATTTTTGGTGGTAATCGTTACCTGATTCCTTTCAACCGGGGGATTGCCACACCAGTCTGCGGACTGGTTCGCAATGACAGGTAATTTGGGACGCACACTTACAAACACCTTCGGACAATTGTCAATTCATAAATGAGGAGGTATTTCCATGGAAACGCAAACCGTTTTGCCCATTGGGCGACAGCAGGTGGAGCAGTTCCGGCGGGTGCTGGAGCGCTACAGCGCGGGGCTCCGGCAGACCCGGAGCCGGATCATTTCCAGTGAAAACTGGTGGAAGCTGCGCAACGCTTCCGAGGAGCAGCGCGCCGAGAGCCAGGAGGACGGGGGCTTCTGCAGTGTCAGTGGGTGGCTGCACAACGTCATCGTCAGCAAGCACGCGGATCTGGTGGAGGGGTATCCCGAGCCGGTGCTGCTGCCCCGGGAGGAGGGGGACCGGGCGGAGGCCCGGATCTTAAGCGCCATCATCCCCTGTATCCTGGAGCAGAACCAATTCGAAACCGTCTGGTCCGACGCCATGTGGCAGAAGTGCAAAACCGGCACCGCCTGCTACAAAATCCTGTGGGACCCGGGGAAGCTCTGCGGCCTGGGGGACATCAGCATCCAGCGGGTGAACCTTCTGAACCTCTACTGGGAGCCGGGCGTGACGGACATCCAGAAGAGCCGGTATTTCTTCCACACGGAGCTCTATGACCGGGAGCTGCTGCAGGAGGAATACCCGGGAATCCAACTGAAGGGCCGGGACTTCCTGGATACCAAATTTCTCTACGACGACCAGGTGGACACCGAGAACAAGGTAACGGTGGTGGAGGTGTACTACCACAAGGGCGGTGTGCTCCACTACTGCAAATTCGTGGGGGATCAGGTGCTCTTCGCCACGGAAAATCAGCTGGAGCCCCAGCTGGACGCGGACGGCAATGTGCTGCGGGCCCCCATGGCGGAGACGGGACTGTACGACCATGGGAAATATCCTTACGAATTTGACCCCCTCTTCCCCATCGAGGGCAGCCCTTGCGGCTACGGCTATGTGGATGTGTGCCGCAGTCCCCAGACGGAGATTGACCTGATGAAAACCAGCTTCGTCCGCAATGCCCAGGTGGGGGCCACCCCCCGGTTTTTCTCCCGGCAGGACGGGGCGGTAAACGAGGCGGAGTTTTTGAATCTCTCCAAGCCCATTGTCCATGTGGCGGGGAACCTGGGGGAGGACAGTCTGCGGCAGATTCCCTTCCGGGCCCTGGACGGGGTGTATGTCAGCCTTCTGGACCGGACCATTCAGGAGCTGCGGGAGACCAGCGGCAACACGGAGACCTCCACAGGCAACATCTCCTCCGGCGTCACGGCGGCCTCGGCCATCGCAGCGCTGCAGGAGGCCAGCGGCAAGGGCAGCCGGGACACCCTGCGCGCCAGCTACCGCTCCTTCGGGCGGATCGTGGAGCTGTGCGTGGAGCTGATCCGGCAGTTTTACGACCTTCCCCGGAAGTTCCGGATTCTGGGCTCCTTCGGCACCGAGGAATTCGTCGCCTACGATAACCGGGGGCTGCTGCCCATCGGTCAGGGGGAGGCCTTCGGCCAGGACATGGGCTATCGTCTTCCGGTATTCGACATCCGGATTCTTGCCCAGAAGAAGAATTCCTACACCCGGGTGACCCAGAACGAGCTGGCGCTGCAATTTTTCCAGCTGGGCTTCTTCGACCCCAACCGGTGGGACCAGGCCCGGGAGTGCCTGGAAATGATGGACTTCGAGGGCAAGGACGTGCTGCTGCGGCGGCTGGCGGAGAACGCCTCCCGGGTGACTGCCCCCATGGAAGCAGGTGCAGTATGGTAAGGTTTCGGATTGACCCCCACAAGGAGGAGCTGCAGGTGCTGGGTCATGCGGGGTACGCCGAGCCCGGGGCTGACCCGGTGTGCGCCGGAGTTTCGACCCTGGTGCTGACCCTCTGCCGGTGTGTGGAGGAGCTGGCGGCAGTGGGCGCGGTGCGGGTCCTTGCCCTGGCCGCAGAGCCGGGGGCGGCGCTTGTTCACTGCCAGCCCCTCCCCGGCCATGGGGAGCAAATGGAAGCGGCCTTCCATACAGTCGCCGTGGGCTTAAGAATGCTGGCGAAAGAATACCCGGGATATGTGGAAGAGGTTGGGGAGTGAAAAGAAGGACAAATTGGGAGTTTATCTAAGAAACGCTGTCATTGCGAGCCAGTGCGCTTGAGTGGCGTGGCAATCCCCCGGCCCCATGGAATCAGGTAACGACTACCACCAAAAATCGCAGCAATTCCCCGCCCTGTGGGGCAATTGTCGATAAATTTCCCCTCTAACCGGGGGATTGCCACACCAGCGTGCGCGCTGGTTCGCAATGACAGGTAATTTGGGACGCATCCCTATAAACACCAATTTGCCGTGCGGATGCGTCATCCGTTTTTTTATCCCGAAGGGATACCGCAACTGTTAACTGTCAGCTCCCCAAAGCGGTGGGATAGAGAACGGGAGGCCGAATGTGCTATGATTTGCCCGTCCGGGAAAAAGGAGGAATTACAAAATGGCAAACATCAATTGGGAGCGCCTGCAGCTTTTCGCGGAGGGCGCTTCTTCGGGCGAAACCGCTGCCGACGCCGGGCAGCAGACGGCTGCAGGTTCCGAAATTCGGGCGAATGGGCAGGACGCCGCTGCACCGGAACCGGAGGCCGTCAGACGAATGACCTGGGAAGAAGTCAAAGCGGATCCGGAGTTCAACCGGGAAATTCAAGCCATTGTCCGGGAGCGTCTGAAAGCCGCCCGGGCCGAGAGCACACCTGCTCCGGACCCGGCAGGCCTTGAGGAACACTTCCGGCAGCACATCCGGGGGTTGGAGCAGCAGGGGGAGGCCATGAAGGAAGCCTTTCCCGGCTTCGACCTCCGGCGGGAGCTGCAAAACCCCGCTTTTGCCCGGATGACCGCGCCGGATGTGGGGATTTCCGTGGAGGACGCCTACTATGCCCTCCACCGGGGGGAGATTCAGTCCGCCGCCATGCAGGTGACAGCGCAGAAGACGGCGCAGATGATCTCCGACTCCATCCGGTCCGGCAAGCTCAGGCCCCTGGAAAACGGGGCCGCCTCCCAGGGGGCCACGGTAACGGCCTTCGACTACCGCGGCGCCTCCCGGGAGCAGCGGGAGGCCCTGAAGCGCCGCATCCGGGAAGCCGGCGCCCGGGGAGAGAAGCTGTACCCGGGAAGGTAAATGCCGGCAGGGCCGGCGGCCAATGCGTCACGAACCTTGGGCAGGCAACGTACTCCTTTGGGCCCCTCGACCGGAACTGCTTAGGTAAATTGTTGTTTGTAGAATAAATGCTGTCATTGCCATGAAAAACGCTGTCATTGCGAACCAGTGCGCACACTGGTGTGGCAATCCCCCGGTTGAATGGAACCAGGTAACGATTACCACCAAGAACCATATCAATCTCCGTTCTTCAGGGTGCTTTTCGATACATTTCCCCTCTAACCGGGGGATTGCCACGCCAGTGTGCGCACTGGCTCGCAATGACAGCGTATACTTGCCAAACAACAATTTGTCGACCTCAGGGAATCTAACGTTACATTTCGAAAGGAGAATGGGTATGGATATTTTTGATTTGCAGCTGTTCGCGGAGGCGGGCAATGTGGTGAACGCCACGGGCGGCTTTGTCAACGCCTACACCGGAGAAACCCAGGGTTTTTCCGGGGAGAACAGTCTGAGCGAGGAACTGAAAACCTTCTACGACACGGAGCTGCTGGAGAACGCCCGGGTGGAGATGTTCTACGCCCAGTTCGGCAAGAAGCAGCCTTTGCCCGCCAATCACGGCAAAACCGTCCAGTGGCGCAAGTGGAACACCTTCGCCCGGGCCTCGGCACTCCAGGAGGGCGTGATCCCCACTGGCCAGAAGTTCGGCGTCAGCACCAAGACCGGCTCCATCAACCAGTACGGCACCTACGCCGCCGTGTCCGACAGATTGGAGCTGCGGGCCTATGACGACGTGATCCTGGGCGCCACCGAGGAGATGGGCGCTTCCGCCGCCGAAACCCAGGAGACCCTGATCCGGGACGCTTTGCTCGTGAACACCAATGTGATGTACTGCGACAACATCACCCTGGCCACCGGCTCCGTTGCCGGTACGCCCACCAGCTGTGCCACCATGGAGGCCAGCGCCACGGTCATGAGCCTGCTGACCCCCGACATGGTGGCCCGGGCCGTGACCAAGCTGAAGAAGGACCGGGTGCCCACCATCAATGGCAAGTACTACGCCGTGATCCACCCCAGCGTTGCCTACGACCTGCGCCGGAGCAAGGAGTGGATCGAGGCCCACAAGTACGCCGCCCCCGAGCAGCTGTTCAACGGGGAAATCGGTGAGCTTCACGGCTGCCGCTTCATTGAGAACGTGTTCGCCCCGGTGCTGGCCGATTCCTATGCGAACAAGGCGGGTACCGTTACCTACGCCACCTACTTCTTCGGCAAGGACTCCTTCGGCATCATCGACCCCGAGGGCGGGGCCCTGGAGATGATCGTGAAGGATAAGAGCCAGATCGGCGGGCCTCTGAACCAGTTTAGCACCATCGGCTACAAGTTGGAGACCAACGGCGCCACCATCCTCTACCCCGAGCGGGTGCTGCGGGTGATGAGCTGCTCCTCCTTCAGCGCCACCGACGAGGCCAACTGAGGCCCCAACATCTGATTTTGCAGCCAGATAAATTGTTGTTTGTCGCTTCGCCTCAAGTTTTATGTCATTGCGAGCCAGTGCGCACACTGGCGTGGCAATCCCCGGGTTAGAGGGGAAACGGGGCGAAAAGCGGCCTAAAAACTTCGGGGATTGCCACACCAGTGTGCGCGCTGGTTCGCAATGACAGCGTTTTTTGCTACGCTAAACAACAATTTACCGCCCCGCTGAGGGATGCTGACCAGGTTTTATAAATTGCAAATGGAGGGATATCTATGTGTGACGACAGAGTGGAAATTTTCGTGCCCAAGGGATACACCGGTGACGAGCCCAATGTGTTCGTCAGCGTCAACGGCGTAAACTATCTGCTGCCCCGGGGGAAGAAATCCCTGGTACCCCCGGAAGTGGCCCAGGAATTCCGGCGCAGTCAGGCCGCCCAGGAGGCCCTGGACAAGCGGATTGAAAAGCTGCTGGAGGAGCAGGAATAAGGATCCCCGGCTCCCCTGGAAACAGGGGAGCCGCGTCAAAGAAGGAGGAATGGGAAATGACCCTGGGCGAAATCATCGACCGGGTGGACCGGCTGCGCTACAACACCTTCTCCCGGGAGGAGAAGCTGGGGTGGCTGCTGCAGCTGGAGTACACGGTCAAGCGGAACATTCTGGACACCCACGAAGGCGGGCTTCCCTTCTCCCAGCCGGAGGCGAATGCCCCCACGCTGGCCCCGGAGGACTTCGCGGGGATGTATCTGAAGTGGCTGGAGGCCCAGATTGACCTGTACAGCGGGGAGCTGGAGCGTTACAACGCCTCCATCAGCCTGTTCAACACGGAGTACGCCGCCTTTGAGAGCTGGTACAACCGCACCTTCCCCCCCAAAGCGGCGGGAAGATTCCGGTGGTAGCGGGAAGATGGCCGCTGGAACGGCATATTGTTGTTTGGCGCTTCGCCTTAAAATTTCCTGTCATTGCGAGCCAGTGCGCAGGCCTTCCGTGGCAATCCCCCGGTTAGAGGGGAAATGTACCGAAAAGTACCCGAAAAAACGGGGATTGTTGCAGTTCTTGGTGGTAATCGTTACCTGATTCCTTTCAACCGGGGGATTGCCACACCAGTCTGCGGACTGGTTCGCAATGACAG
>JBJEYY010000203.1:0-7859 GCA_051887095.1 Faecousia sp.
CGGCAAGTGGGGACGGATGCACCGGGAGTACCTGAGAGAGCACAAGCCGATTCAGTACAACTGCCTGTTTCTGTCCGGCGAGCTGTGGACATACCTCGCTGATCTGAATAAACTGGCACAGGACAGGATGGAACGAATCATTGATCAGATGAAAGCCGCCGATGGAATTACGGAAGCGCTGAAAGCCAGCGACCCAATGGCGTGGGTAGTCTTCGGGAACCGAAAATGTGCAGCGATGAATGAAAATGCAGAATAATACACAAACCGCGCCTCATCCTCAAATGAAGCGCGGTTCTCTATTACAGAACGAACTGCAGCATGTTCCAGGAGGCTTCCGGCAGAGGAACGCTGCTATCACTGCCAACTGGCAGTTCCTTTGGGCAAACAGGCGCGGAATCAGCGGTATTGACTGTGTCCGGCGCAAAGCCTGCCATGGAAGCGTGGCGAACCAGCCTTGCCTGCTCCGGCAGAAGGAACTTGCATTCTGCCGAGGCCTGTAGACTGCGGTTGACAACAAACAAGGTGACCGTATGCCCGTCGTGGGACAGCACAGCGGAAACGTCCAGATAGGGAATGTTCTTGCCGATGGCACAGGCGTAGGTTTCACAGTGAACCTCCGCTTTCAGCGCGGTTCCCCGTCCGTTTCGGGAGGCATAGGCAAAGGGATAATAAATGGTCTGCGCCCAAGCTGCGCCACCCGGCGCGGTCATAATGGCGGCGAGGGCATTGACCAGCTGGGCCAGGCAGGCAATTTTTACGGTGTCCGCGTTATTGATCAGCGTGTTCATCATGCAGCCTACCAGCAGGGCATCAGCAAAATTGAAGGCTTCTTCCTCAACCCTGCGGCCAACCGTCCACAGCGGGGACGCCTTCTTGTCCAGCTGCCAGTGATACCACACGTTCCACTCATCAAAAGACAGGTACACATCCTTATCGGAGTTCTTCTCCGCCTTGATCTCCTGACAAATAGCGGCTACCTCCTTGATAAAGCCATCCATTTCCGTGCTTCTGGCAAGGAAGGTGGGCAAATCTCCATCGTTGCACTGATAATACTGGTGCAGGGACAGGTAATCGATCTGCTCCCAGCAGCCCCGGAGCACGGTACGCTCCCAGCTTCCGAAGGTGGGCATAGTGCGGAACGAGCTTCCGCAGGCCACCAGTTCGATGGAGGGGTCAACCAGCCGCATCATTTTGGCGCTTTCCCGGGCAACCGCGGCATATTCCTCCGCTGTCTTGGCACAGATCTGCCAGGGGCCGTCCATTTCGTTGCCGAGGCACCAGAGCTTGATTCCGTAAGGCGCTTCGTGACCGTTTTTCCGGCGCATATCGCTGTAATAGGTGCCGCCGGGGAAATTGCAGTATTCCACCAGATTGGCAGCATCCTGCGGTCCCCTTGTGCCCAGGTTCACACCCATCATGGGAGCGGTTCCTGCCGATTTGCAGAAATCCATAAACTCATCCGTACCAAATTCGTTTGGCTCCAGCGCCTGCCACGCCAGGTCCAGCCGGACGGGACGCTGCTCCTTTGGTCCGACGCCATCCTCCCAACGGTAGCCGGAGAGAAAATTGCCGCCGGGATAGCGGATCAGCGGCAGATTTAGGGGTGTGATCAAGTCGAGCACATCCTGACGGAGCCCCTGCCCGTCTGCTGTGGGATGCCCCGGTTCATAGATGCCGGTGTAGACGGCGCGTCCCATGTGCTCAATAAAGGAGCTGTAGATGCGGTCATCAATGGGGGCGATTCGGTTTGCGGGAGAAATGGAGATGGTCGCTTTCAATGTGTTTCCTCCGTTCCGTGAGTGGACTCCCGTTCAATGACGGTGCAGTCCAGCATAATGGTATGCTGCTGTGGTTCCTTTCCGGCGAGAATGCCGATCAGCTCCCGCGCAGCGGTTTGTCCGATTTCAAAAAGGGGCGGCGCCACAGTGGAGAGCTGGGGCCGGCATACGGACGTGATCTCACGGTTGTCAAACCCAATCAGCCGCAGGTCTTTTCCGACATTGATGCCGTTGGCATTGCAGTAATCCAGCACGCCCATTGCCATCAGATCGTTGTGGGCAAAAATGGCGGTGGCCCCAGCCTGAATCAGCTGCTCCCCCAGGGTATAACCGCAGTCTCTCTCCCAGTTGCCAACCAGCGTCAGGGACGGATCGTAAGGAATCCCATGCCGGAACAGCGCCCTCTGGTGTCCCCGGGTACGGTTGGCGGCGTGGCTGCTCTCCACGGGGCCGGTAATCATACCGATCCGGGTATCGCCGTAGCGGATCAGCAGCTCCGTCAGGTCATATGCCGCCTTCTCATCGTTATAAATAACGGAGGGAATGGACTTGTCCTTGCTGATGCAGTAGGCGCAGACGAATTTCGGCTCCCTGTGCTCGGAGAGGGACACCACAACATGACTGTGGCAGCCGATGTAGATGATGCCGTCCACCTGCTTGGAGAGCATGTCGTTAATTGCCGCATGAACCAGAGCTGTGCTTTCCCTGGGGTCCTTGGGCCCGTTGCCGTATCGCTTGTAAAAACGGAGGTTCCCCAGAATATAGCTGTAGCCCGCATCGTCGCAGGCTTCGGCAATCCCATCCACGATTTCGGGGGCATTAAAGACCGTTAAATCCTCCGTGATGATGCCGATGGTTTTGCTCTGGCCGGACTTCAGATACCGGGCGTTCAGGTTGGGGCGGTAGTTCAGTTCCCGGGCAATATCCAGAATCATCTGGCGGGTGGCGTCGCTGACGCTTCCCTTGCCGTTGAGTACCTTACTGACGGTAGCGGTGGAAACATGCGCCCTTTCAGAAATCTCTCGAATCGTAGCCATAGGTTCCTCCTTGACTCTATTCTTTACGCGTTCTATAGTAAACGATTTTTTTCTGAATTTCAAGTGCTTTGTTGAAATTATACAAAATTGTTTTTGTAAAAACAGCACTTTACATCTTTACAAACAAGCTCACAGTGTTGTATACTATAGGCACATAAGGTAAACGTTTACCTTCTTAAGGTGCTAAACACCATTTTTATGGCAATATGTGCCGTTTTATGGGAAATCGTTTAACGGTGGAGGTATTATGAGACAGAACATTGTCACCCCTGCTCTACAGAATATTCAGATCCATGACCCGCTGTTTGGCCGCTACGCGGACATGATCGCGCAGAAGCTGCTGCCCTACCAGTGGGATGTTCTCAACGACCGGCTTCCCGAAGTGGAGAAGTCCTACTGCGTGGAGAATTTCCGCATTGCCGCCGGAGAAGCTCAGGGCCAGAGGAAAGGCGTGGTGTTCTGCGATACCGATGCCTACAAATGGCTGGAGGCGGTTGCCTTCTGTCTGGCCAGCGGCAGAGGACGGGAGTTTGAAGAAACCGCGGATGCTCTGATTGACCTGATCGGCAGGGCGCAGGAGCCTGACGGCTACCTGAACACCTACTATACCGTCCTCCATCCCGACAAAAAGTGGACAAATCTGGCGGAAGGACACGAGCTGTACTGCGCCGGACATCTGATAGAAGCTGCCGCCGCCTACTACAATGCCACCGGGAAAGACCCCATCCTGCGGATTGCCTGCAAGCTGGCAGATCTGATCTGCACCGTCTTCGGCTCCGGGGACGGCAAGCACAAGGGCTGTCCGGGACATCAGGAAATTGAACTGGCGCTGATGAAGCTGAGCCGGGTTACAGGGCAGAAGAAATATGCGGAGCTTGCCCGGTATTTCCTGAATGCCAGGGGCGGAACCCCTAATTATCTGCTGGAAGAACTGGCAGCCACCGGAAAGGACAGAATCTTCCCGGAATTTGCCGACTACGACGATAAGTATGCTCAGACCCATCTTTCCCCGGTTCTGCAAACCACGGCGGAAGGCCACGCGGTCCGTGCCATGTATATGTACAGCGCCATGGCGGATGTGGCCCGGGAGTATAACGATCCCGATATGAAATCAGCCTGCCGCACCCTGTGGGACAATGTGACCCGGAAGCGGATGTACATTACAGGCGGTATCGGTTCTTCCGGGCATCTGGAGCGGTTTACCACAGACTACGATCTTCCCAATGACCGGATGTACTGTGAAAGCTGCGCATCGGTGGGACTGATGATGTTTGGGCAGCGCATGGCGGCGCTGACCGGCGACGCAAAATACTATGACACGGTAGAGCGTGCCCTGTGCAACACCGTTCTGGCGGGCATTTCCGCAGAGGGCGACCGGTACTTTTATGTAAACCCGCTGGAAGTGTGGCCGGATAACTGCCTGCCCAGCACCTCCATGGCCCACGTAAAGCCCGTGCGGCAGAGCTGGTTTGGCGTGGCGTGCTGCCCGTCCAACATTGCCAGAACACTGGCCTCCGTCGGTCAATACATTTTTGCGCAGGATGAAAAATCCATCTACATCAACCAGTTGATCTCCGCATCCCTCCATACCCGTATCCGGGATGCCGGTGTGAAGCTTGATTTTCAGTCCACTCTGATGCAGGATGGATCCGTCCGGCTCAACATCGAAACCGAAAAACCGCAGCCCTTTACCATCCGAATCCGGGTGCCTGAATACTGGGAAAACCCGGTGTTCGTCTTGGAGGGAAAAACCATTGCGCCGGTCATCGAAAACGGCTACGCAGTGGTGGCAGTATCCCACGGGGGAGTACAGACACTTACGGTCACCGGGAAAGTGTCTCCCCGCTGGGTTGCGGCAAACCCCCGGGTCAGGGCAGACGCAGGTCGTATTGCACTGATGTACGGTCCTTATGTATACTGTCTGGAGGAGACGGACAACGGTGCGGAGCTTTGCAACCTGTATGTATCTCCCGCTGCCGAGATTCAGGTGGAGGCTCCCAAGGCGGAGCTGCCCGGAGCACTGCCCACGCTGACCTTCACGGGAAAGCGTCTGGACAGTGGTACCGGCAGCGAACTGTACGGCGAACCCCGTTTCTCCTTTACGGAGCAGAAGCTGACCGCCGTCCCCTATGGTCTCTGGTGCAACCGAGCGCCCGGGGAAATGCTGGTGTGGCTGAAAGCCGATCTGTAATGCGAAGCAGTCGTTAACAGCAGCAGGAAGTTGCTGTTGCAATATATCCACGAACAAGAAAGGAAGTAACAAAATGAAAATGCGTAAACTCCTGTCTCTCCTGCTGTCTGTGCTGATGATTGCCGGCATGTTCACTGCCTGCGGCTCCAGTCAGCCCGCTGCAACCACTGCCGCGCCTGCGGACAAGGAACCCGTCACCATCACCTACTCCTACTGGGGCACTCCCGATGAGGCTGCCAGCGTTCAGGCTGTGGCTGACAAGTTCCACGAAGAGTATCCCCATATCACTGTGGAAGTCATGGCAATCCCCAACGAGGAATACACCACCAAGCTGAACACCCTGGCTGCTGCCGGTCAGCTTCCTGACTGCGGCATCATGAACGAGAACGGCGTTCTGGACTTTGCCTCCAAGGGCCTGCTGGCGGACGTCTCCGATATGTACAAGGGCGCCGACGCCATGCCTCTGGATTCCATCACCTTTAAGAGCGACGGAAAGCCCGTTGCCTACTCCGCCGCCAACGAAATCCTGCTCATGTACTACAACAAGGATATGTTCGATGCCGCTGGTCTGGAGTATCCCTCCGCTACCGAAGCGATGACCTGGGATAAGTTCATTGAAACCGCCAAGCTGCTGACGCTGGATGCCAACGGCAAGAACGCCGCCGATCCCGCCTTCGATCCCGAGAATATCGTTCAGTATGGCTGCGTGATTGATAACTGGACCTGGCAGCTGGAGGTCTGGGCACTGTCCAACGGCGGTCGCTGGTTCAGCAAGGATGGCAAGGAATGCACCATCAACGATCCCGCTGTTATCGAATCCATCCAGAAGGTTGCCGATCTGACGCTAGTTGAGCACGTCATGCCCTACAATGCCGGTCTGGAAGACAACGGTATTCAGCGCTCCATCGCCACCGGAAACGTTGCTATGGCTACCGGCGGCGCCTGGAACGTGGGCACCTGCCTGAACGGCGCCCGTGAGGATATCGGTCTGAACTACGGTGTTGCCCGTCTGCCCAAGATGAAGAACGAGGTCACCATCTGCACCGGCGGTCCTCAGGTCGTGTTTAGCCAGACCAAGCATCCCGAGGAGGCTATGGAGTTCGTCAAGTGGTACATGAAGGAAGAAAACAGCTGGGACAGCCTGATTGCCACCGGCATCTGGATGCCCATTCTGGAGAAGTACTACACCGACCCCGCCCTGACCGAGAAGTGGATCAACAACCCCAACTTCCCCGATCAGGCAGAGTACAAGGCCGCTGTTGTTGACTATGCCATGGAATGCGCTGAGTCCACCTGCTGGTACTATACCCCCCATACCAACGAGTTCATCAACCTGCTGCGTTCCGTTCTGGGACCTGTCTGGACCGGTGAAAAGACTGCGGAACAAGCGATTACCGAAAACTATGATGCCCTGAATGATATCCTCCTGGGCTACTGATCGTATCCCAGTCCTCTACTCCTTACTTGGGTGTCCGTCTTCGGGCGGGCACCCGGCATCGTTCTTCATAACACCGAGGGGTGATTCATTTGAAAAAACGAAAGACAACCAACACACTGCTGAAAAGCGAGACAAGGACAGCATACCTCTGTCTGATTCCCTCCATTATCGGTCTGATCGTACTTACCTATATCCCTCTGGTGGCTGTGTTCGGTCTGAGCCTGTTCCGCTGGGAAGGCGTGGGTATGCCGGAATGGGCGGGACTGCAGAACTATGTCCGCCTGTTCACCCGGGACCCCTATTTTAAGGATGCTATCAAGGCGACCGTATATTTTGCCCTGCTGGCTGTTGCCGGGAGTATGGTCTACTCTCTGGTGATTGCCATGCTTTTGAATCGGAAAATTCCTGCCCGCGGATTCTTCCGGGCAGTGTTCTATTTGCCCTACGTTCTGCCGGCCATGGCGGTGTACATCGGCTGGAGCTGGCTGTATGAAACGAATTTCGGCCTATTCAACTACCTGCTGAGCCTGATCGGCGTCAACAAGGTCATGTTCATCGGCTCCTCGGAGCTGGTGATTCCCTCTCTTGCGCTGATCTCCGTGTGGCTGTCCGGCAACCTGATTGTCATTTTCCTTGCCGGTTTCCAGAATGTGCCCCGGGTCCAGCTGGAAGCGGCGGAGGTGGACGGTGCCAATGCGTGGCAGCGGTTCTGGAATGTGACCATCCCCAACATGACCCCCATTATTTTCTACAACCTGCTGATGGCGCTGATTACCAATCTGCAGGTGGTCACGCCGGCTCTGGCGCTAACCAACGGTGGGCCGGGCAATTCCTCCTGCTTTTTGTCCTACCTCATGTATATTTACGCCTTCCGCTACGGAAAGCTCAGCTATGCCTGCGCCATAGCGTTTATTTCCTTCCTGCTGATTGGCGTATTTACTGTGATTCTCTTTGCAACCAGCAAGAGCTGGATGTTCTCCGCGGGAGGTGACGACTGATGGCAAAAACCAGCTTTGAGAGCCGCAAACGAAGAGAGAAAATCGCCAATACCGCCACCGTGGTGGTGCTGATCATCCTTTCCTGTATCGTCATGCTGCCCATCTGGTGGATTTTCCGTTCCAGTCTGATGTCCAACGGCGAATTGTTTGAGTGGCCGCCGAGCTTCCTTCCCAAGCGGTGGCTGTTCTCCAATTACGCGAAAACGCTGGAATTCTATCCCTTCTGGAAGTATTTCAAAAACACCATGACCATCATCGTTCCTTCTGTCATCGGGGGAACCATTACCGCGACTTTGGGCGGCTATGCCTTTGCCCGGCTTCGGTTCCCGGGAAAGAACTTTTTGTTCTCCCTGTGCATCGGTTCCATGCTGCTGCCCACCATGGTGACGCTGATTCCGCTGTACATCATGTGGACCA
>JBJEYY010000204.1:0-7800 GCA_051887095.1 Faecousia sp.
GATATGTACGCCGCCATCGGCTACGGCGGCCTCACCGCGGTGAAAGCCGTGGGCCGGATCCGGGACGATATCAACAAAGCCCTGAAGATCCAGGCCAACGAGAAGATGAACATGGCGCAGCAGAATCCTCTCAAGACAACTCCCGATTCGGATTCTGTCAAACACAACCGCCATGCGGTGAACGGCGTGATCGTGGAGGACATCGACTCGTGCATGATCAAGTTCGCCAAATGCTGCACCCCAGTTCCCGGGGACGCCATTGTGGGCTTCATCACCAAGGGCTTCGGCGTCAGCGTCCACCGGGCGGACTGCCCCAACGCCCAGAACCGGGACGAGCCCCACCAGGCCGCCCGCTGGGTCCGGGTCCGCTGGGCCACCCAGGAGGAGCAGCCCTTTGAAACCACCCTGGAGCTGGACTGCATCACGAGGGACGGCCTCCTGCTGGACGTAGCCACCACCATGACCACCGCCCGGGTCCGGGTGAAGGAGCTGTTCGGCCGGGACCTCCCCGGCGGCCGCAGCACCTTCACCGTCCGCTTTGAGGTCAAAAATGTCCAGGAGCTGGAATCTATCCGCAAGAAGCTCATGAACATCCGCGACGTGGTCGGCTCCCGCCGCGGCCAGAACTGAGCCTGAAATGGAAGATAAATTGTTGTTTAGCGGCTTCGCCTCAAGTTTTTCTGTCATTGCGAACCAGCGCGCACGCTGGTGTGGCAATCCCCCGGTAAAACGGGGAAACGGAACGAAAACAGCCTTAAAACCTTGGGGGATTGCCACGCCAGTGTGCGCACTGGCTCGCAATGACAGCATTTTCTCTAACGCTAAACAACAATTTATCCTCCTGGTGAATCATTCCAGTCCGCTCTTTCCGTCCATTTTACCCGAATCCAACCTGGAGGTATTCTTATGTGTAAAAAGCTTGAAAAATTCTGGAACTCCCTGGATCGTGTCATCGTCGTCAACAAGCGGGAGCTGGTTCTGGGCCTCACCGCCTGCACTCTGGCGGGTGTCCTCACCGGCATCCTCCTCAGCCCCCGGAAAACGGTGACCATCGGCAGCCATAACGGCAATAACAACAACGGAAACTCCGCCGGTCTGACCACTTCGGATGAGCCAGAGGAGGCTTCCCCCGACCAGGAAGCGGAGGAGTAACCCATGCGCGCGGTACTGACCCGGGTACGCTCCGCCAGCGTCACCATTGACGGCCATGTGAACGGTTCCATTGGGCGGGGCTTTCTGATCTTTCTGGGTGTAGGCCCCAACGACACCGAACGGGAGTGCCGGTATCTGGCGGAAAAGGCCCTGGGCTTGCGGGTTTTCGAGGACGAAAACGACAAGATGAACCTTGGCCTGGACGCCGTTCACGGCCAGGTGCTGGTGGTCAGCCAGTTCACTCTCTACGGCAACTGCCGCAAGGGCCGCCGCCCCAGCTTCACCGATGCCGCGGGTCCGGAGCTGGGAAACGCCCTGTACGAAAAGTTCCTGGAGATCTGCACCGAACTGGGGTATCCCCCCCAGCACGGCGAGTTCGGCGCGGACATGCAGGTGGAATCCGTCAACGACGGTCCCGTCACCCTGATCCTGGACACTGACCAGCTCATGACCGAACCCCGCAGGGGGTAATTGACAATGCCAATCATGAGTTGAAACGCAGAAATACTTGCTGTCATTGCGAGCCAGTGCGCACACTGGCGTGGCAATCCCCCGGTTAGAAGGGAGATGTGCCGATGAGTGCCCGGAAAGACGGGGGGATTGCCACACCACTTAAGCGGACTGGTTCGCAATGACAGCTATTTTCATGGCAATGACACCTTTTCCCAACATTTTTCCGGAGGTAATTCCATGCTAACCCTACACACCCTCACTCTGGGAGCGTACCAAACCAACTGTTACATCCTCCACCGGGAGGATTCTTCCTCCTGCGTTGTCATTGACCCCGGCTACACCCCGGAGGTCATCCTGGACTTCCTGGAGGGCCAGGGGCTGACCCTGGAAGCAATCCTTTTGACCCACGGCCATTTTGACCACGTGGGAGCCGTCCGGGATCTGGCCGCCGAAACCGGCTGCAAGGTCTACCTGAACCCCGACGATCTTTCCATGCCGCCCCGGCTGACTGCGGGGCCGCTGTACTATACCGATCCCTATTCCGAGGGGGACAGCCTCTGCCCCGCCGGGATTTCCTTCCGGGTGCTCTCCACCCCGGGCCACACCCCCGGCTCCGTGTGCCTGATCGCGGATAATTACCTGTTCTCCGGGGATACGCTCTTTGCCGGCTCCTGCGGCCGGACGGATCTTCCCGGCGGCAGCACAAGGGCCATCCGGAAGTCCCTCCGCCGTCTGGCAGAGCTTCCCCAGGACTACAGTGTTCACCCCGGCCACGGAGAATCGACCACATTGGCCTGGGAAAAGCAGTATAATCCCCATATGAAATAAAGAGGAGCCTATGAACCTGACCATTACCGGCCATGACGACCGTTATGCCGTGGAGCAGCTGATGCTGTCGCTGTTCCCCGAGGATTCCCAGGCCCAGGCCGAGTCTGTCCTCCACCGGAGCAGCGTCTACCTGACCGCCTCCGCCCGAGTCACCCTGGACGGGAAAACCGCCCGGGCCTCCCGCAGGCTTCGCTCCGACCGGGAGACTGTGCGCCTGCGCCGTCAAGTCCTGCAGCAGAGCCTGTACCTGGCCGCCATTCAGCTCCTTCCGGAGCTGCCCCCCTGGGGCGCTCTGGCGGGCGTCCGCCCCACCAAGATCACCACCCGCCACCTGTTGGAGGGCGGCACCCCCGCCTCCGCAGACCGTCTGCTTCGGGAAACCTACTACGTCACCCCCGACCGGAGGAGGCTGAGCGTGGACTGTTCGGAGTCTACCGTGGCCGCCGCGGGACTGCTGTCCCCGGAGGACATCTCACTCTATGTGGGCATCCCCTTCTGCCCCACCCGGTGCAGCTATTGCAGCTTTGTCAGCCGCACGGTGGGGAAGAAAACGGAGCTTTTGGAGCCCTATCTCCAGGCCCTTCTGGAGGAAATCCGCTTCACCGGGAAGCTCCTTGCCTTCTCCGGGAGAAAAGTGCGCACCCTCTACATCGGCGGCGGAACCCCCACAACCCTCACATCTGACCAGCTGGCCCGGCTGATGGACGCCCTTCGGGACGCCTTCGACCTGAGCCGCTGCCTGGAATTCACCGTAGAGGGAGGCCGTCCCGACACCCTGGACGAAGAAAAGCTGCAAACCATCCGCCGCCACGGGGCGGACCGCATGAGCATCAACCCCCAAACCATGGAGGATGAAGTCCTGCGGGCCTGCGGCAGGCCCCACCGGGGCGAGGACGTTCTGCGCGCTTATGCTCAGGCAGAGCAATGCGGCTATAAGGCCATCAACATGGACCTGATCGCGGGCCTGCCCCAGGACAGCCCGAAGGGCTTCCGCAGAAGCCTGGATGCCGTAGCCGCCCTGAACCCCGCCAACATCACCGTGCATACCCTGGCCCTGAAAAAAGGTGCCGACCTTTTTGAAAAACGGGCCCAGCTTCCCACCCCCGAGGAAGTCACCGAAATGGTGTCCTACGCCTCCCAAACCCTGCGCGCCCTGGGCTACAAGCCTTACTACCTCTACCGCCAGAAATACATGTCCGGCTCCTTCGAAAACGTGGGCTGGAGCCGGGACAACCTGGACTGCCTGTACAATATCTATATGATGGAGGAGCTGCACACCATCCTCTCCTTAGGGGGCGGCGGCATGAACAAGGTCAATCTGCCCAACGGCCGCCTCCAGCGCTTCCACAACCCCAAATTCCCGGAGCAATACATTGAGATGCTCCCCAGCGTGTTAAAGCAGAAGGAAGAACTGTTCTCCCTGATGGGCACAGTGTGATAAATTGGTGTTTGTCGGTGTTCGCCACAAGTTTTCTGTCATTGCGAACCAGGCCGCAGCCTGGTGTGGCAATCCCCCGGTTGAATGGGGAAACGGAACGAAAACGGCCCTAAATCCTTGGGGGATTGCCATGCCAGTGTGCGCACTGGCTCGCAATGACAGCGTATTTTGCATGCGACAAACTCCCAATTTGCCTCCCCCCTCTTCCATCCACTACCAGCCTATTGAAAGGAAGTTATCTTTTGGATACTCTGATTTCCAACGTCACCGTGGTGACCATGAACCCCCGGATGGAGGTTCTCTTTGGCGGCTATATCGGCATCACAGACGGCAAAATCGTCTCCATTACCAAATCCGCCCCGAAGGATTCTCCCAAAACCATCCTGGACGGCACCGGCATGGTGGCCATCCCCGGCCTTATCAACTGCCACACCCACCTGGCCACCTCGGTGCTGCGCTGCCTCAGCGACGACCTGAGCAACCGGGAGGCTCTGGAGGAGCTTCTCAAGAAGGAGGCAAAAATGGACTCCCGCTCCGCGAAAGCGGCGGCGCTGCTTTCCATTGCCGAGTGTCTGCGCTTCGGCGTCACCTCCGTCAGTGACCTCTATTATTACCCCGACGCCACCGCCCAGGCCGTGGCCGAATCCGGCATCAAGGGCAACCTGGCACTGTCGGCCTACCGCTTCATCGACCAGAACGAGGACTTCGACTTTGAAACCGACGAGCAGTGCCGGGAGCTGGTCCGGGTGGTGGAGAAGTGGAACGGCTATGACGGGGGCCGCATCAAAATTGACGCGGGAATCTACGCCGAGTATACCAGCAACTACAAGCTCTGGGAGGCTCTGGCGGGCTACGCCTCGGAACAGCATCTGGGCCTCCAGCTCCACCTGGCCCAGACCCGGGAGGAGGTGGACTCCTGCCTGGACCGCACCGGCATGAACCCCGGCGAGCTCCTCAACTGCCACCGGATGTTCTGCGTCCCCGCCACCGCCGCCAACTGCGCCTGCCTGGAGGATTTCGAGCGGAAGCTCCTGGGCGCCAAAAAGGTCAGCGCCGTGGCTACCCCTCTGGCGGATGCCAAAGCGGGCCTGCCCACCACCCCCATCTCCGAGTGCGTCAAGGCCGGGATGAATGTAGCCCTGGGAACCGGCGGAGCCATCGAGTGCGGCAATCTGGATCTGTTTGAGGTCATGCGCTGCGCCTCCATGGCTGAGCGAACCGCCTCCGGCGGACCCGATGCCCTGCCCGCCCAGGCGGCGCTGATGATGTCCACGGTCTGCGGCGCCCAGGCCCAGGGACGGGCAAAGGAATGCGGCATGCTCTGCGAGGGGCTCGACGCGGACATTGTCCTGGTGGACTTCTCCGCCCCCCACCTGATGCCCTGCCACAATGTGCTGAACGGCCTCGTCTGGAGCGCCAAGGGGGGCGATGTGGCCATGACCATGGTTCGGGGCAATGTTCTCTATCAAAACGGCCATTTCCCCACCATAGATTTGCAGGCCGTGGTGTCCGAACTCACCGAATACGCCATTCCCAAGCTCTTTGAAAGCAACGAATCCTAAGGAGGCACCCATGTCCGATACCCAGAAGAAGCAGAATTTCCTTCAGGGAACCGCGCTGCTGGCCATGGCGGCCATGTTCGTCAAGCTGGTGGGCGCTCTGTACAAGGTTCCCCTGAATGCCATCATCGGTGAGAAAGGCTTCGGCTATTTCACCACAGCCTATGAAATCTACAACATCCTGCTGATGATCTCCACCGCCGGGCTCCCCGTGGCCATGAGCCGTATGATCTCCGAGTCCAGCTCCCTGGGCAATTACGGCCAGGTGCGGCAGATCTACACCACTGCCAGGAAGATATTCCTGATTCTCGGTGTCAGCGGCAGCCTTCTGATGACCCTGTTCTGCCGTCAGCTGGCAGCTTACTGGAACCAGCCCGATGCCTGGGCCGCCATCGGATTTCTCGGTCCCTGTGTCCTGTTCATCTGTGTCATGAGCGCCTACCGGGGCTACTTCCAGGGGCAGAGCAACATGATCCCCACCGCGGTTTCCCAGGTGATTGAGGTCATTGTCAAGCTGGCGGTGGGAATGCTGGCCGCCATTGCGCTGCTGCGGGCCACCTCCAGCATCCCCCTGGCGGCGGGCGGCGCCATTTTGGGCGTTACCGCCAGCTGTATCGTTTCGGTATTCTACCTGTCCAGCCGCTTTCGGGCAAGCTACCGGGAGCTGCCCCAGACCGGGGACAGCCCCAAGTCCTTTCGCCAAACCGCGCGGGAGCTGCTGAAGATTGCCGTCCCAATCACCCTGAGCTCTACCTGCCAGTCCATTATCACCAGCCTGTCCAGCAAGATTTATATGGGCCGTCTGCTGGCCTCCGGGGTCACCCAGGAAGCCGCGGACACCATGCGGGGCATCCATGTTATGACCCAGACCATCTACAATATGCCCTGCGCCCTCATCACCCCCATCACCGTCAGCATTGTCCCCGCCATCACCGAGCTGGTCGCCCAGAAGAAATTCCGGGAGATCCGCATGACGGAGGAATCCGCCATTCGCGTCACCGGCATCTTTGCCATGCCCTGCGCCGTGGGTCTGATGTGTCTTGCCCAGCCGGTAACCGCCTTCCTGGGCGGCTACAGCGGCCAGAAGCTGGCACTGGCCACCCAGATGATGACCGTTCTTGGAGCCTCCATTGTCTTTAACGCCCTGGTGCTGGTCACCACCGCCATTATGCAGGCTCACGGAAATGTAAACCGTCCGGTGATTAACATGATGATCGGCGGCATCCTGAAGCTGATCGTTGTGTATTACCTCACCGGAAACCCCGCCGTAGGCATCGTGGGAACCCCCATCGGCACGCTTCTGAGCTACGTGGTCATCTGCATCCTGAATGTGCAGTCCATTCACTCCCTTGTGGAGGACTCGCCCCGCATTGTCAAAAACCTTTTCCGCCCGCTGCTTGCCGCCTGCGTCATGGGTATCGCCGTGTGGCTCTGCTGGAGGGGCATGGCGTGGCTTCCGCTTCCCCAGGGTCTGACCGGACGGGCACTGGAGGCGATCGTGCCGGTGGGCGTTGGTGCCGTGGTGTACCTGTTTGCCGCCGTAAAGTTCCAGGTTCTTACAAGAGAGGATTGCCTGCTCCTTCCCAAGGGAGAAAAAATCGCGAAACTTCTGAAATTGTAAGATTGCCACTTGATATTTCTCAGGAATTATGTTAATCTATAAGACGATTTTTCACAGAAAAGAGGATTCCATCTATGAATAAAACCGAACTGATTGCCGCCGTCGCGGAGAACGCCGGCATGACCAAGAAGGATGCCGAGCGGGTGCTGAACGCCGCTTTCGATGCCATTACCGCCTCCCTGGTGAAGGGCGAGCGGGTGCAGCTGTCCGGCTTCGGCGTCTTTGAAACCAAGGACCGGGAGGCCCGCATCGCCCGCAACCCCCAGACCAAGGAGCCCATGCAGATTGCCGCCACCCGGGTTCCCACCTTCAAGGCCAGCAAGGCGCTGAAGGACACTGTGGCCAAGTAAGACCATGCGCTTAGACAAGTATTTAAAGGTATCCCGCCTCATCAAGCGCCGCACCGTGGCCAACGAGGCCTGCGACAACGGCCGCATCAGCGTCAACGGACGGGTGGTCAAGGCCAGCTACGATGTCAAGCCCGGGGACCGGATCGATATCTCCATGGGTGCGCGCACCGTATCCGTGGAGGTGCTGCAGGTATCCGAAGCCGTCCGCAAGGACGATGCTGCCGGAATGTACAAAGAGGTGTAAACCGCGTGCCCCGCTGCGTCCGCCAGCGGGGCACGCGGTTTTACTCTCTCCCCCCCCCGCAAAAAGGCTTCTGTAAGATAAATTGTTGTTTAGCGTAACAAAAACATGCTGTCATTGCGAGCCAGTGCGCACACTGGCGTGGCAATCCCCCAAGG
>JBJEYY010000205.1:0-33143 GCA_051887095.1 Faecousia sp.
GCGCGGTGGCCTGACCACGGCCGATGCCCTTGGTCTCCCGGGTGATGCAGATGGAGCCGCCGCCGATGCCCACCTTCACGAAGTCCGCGCCGGCCCGGGCCAGGAACAAAAAGCCGTCCCGGTCCACCACATTGCCCGCGCCGATCTTCACACTGTCGCCGTAGTGCTCCCGCACCCAGGCGATGGTCTTCTGCTGCCAGCAGGTGTAGCCCTCGGAGGAGTCGATGACCAGCACGTCGGCCCCGGCATTCAGCAGGGCGGGAATCCGCTGGGCGTAGTCCCGGGTGTTGATGCCCGCGCCCACGAGATAGCGCTTCTTGTCGTCCAGCAGCTCCAGGGGGTTATCCTTGTGGGAGGAGTAGTCCTTGCGGAACACAAAATACAGGAGGTTGTCATCCTTGTCCACGATGGGAAGGGAGTTGAGCTTATGCTCCCAGATGATGTCGTTGGCTTCCTTCAGGGTTGTTTCCGCGGGAGCGGTGACCAGCTTTTCCCGGGGGGTCATGAAATCGCACACCTTGTCCGTGGGCTCCATCCGGGAGATACGGTAGTCCCGGCTGGTGACGATGCCCAGCAGCTTGCCGTTGGGGGTGCCGTCGGCGGTGATGGCCACGGTGGAGAAGCCGTTCTTGGCCTTCAGGGCCAGCACGTCGGCCAGGGTATGCTCCGGGGTCAGGTTGGAGGCGGAGGTGACGAAGCCCGCCTTGTAGCCCTTGACCTTTGCCACCATGGCGGCCTGGTTCTCGATGGACTGGGAGCCGTAGATGAAGCTGATGCCGCCCTCTTTCGCCAGGGCGATGGCCAGGGTGTCGTTGGACACGGACTGCATCACGGCGGAGGTCAGGGGCACGTTCAGGGAGATGGCGGGCTCTTCAAAGCCCTTGCGGTACTTGACCAGGGGGGTTTTCAGGCTGACCCGGTCGGGAACGCAGTCCTCCGAGGTATAGCCCGGGATCAGAAGATACTCGCTGAAGGTATGGCTGGGCTCCGGATAGTAGTAGGCCATGGGTATTGTTCCTCCTGTTTGTATTGTATTTGTATAGATGTTTAATGATAGGCGCATGAAAAAAAAAGAACTGTCATTGCGAACCAGCGCGCACGCTGGTGTGGCAATCCCACGGATTTTCCGGGATGTGCGAGAAACGGACAAACGCCCTAACGAACCGTCCTGAATTGTTGGGGGATTGCCGCGCCAGGAAAGCGAACTGGCTCGCAATTATCACGTGTAAACACACCACGATAAACAAAAAATGGTGGAAGGACCGGGGGATTGCCACACCACTTAAGCGCACTGGTTCGCAATGACAGCATTTTTCATGGCAATGACAGCGTTCTATATCACAGCGTCTTGCCGTCGCCGCAGTCCAATAGTTCTGCGACTTCCTTGCCCTCCCGGGAGAGGTTTTTGAAGTTGCCAACCACCTGGCCTACCTGGCTCATGACGGCAAAGCTGTGGGGGAACTGCTTGATGATGGCGGCCAGGGCGGCGGCCTGGGTCTTGTTCACCACGCACACCAGCACGCTGGTCTCCTGGCCAGAGTACATCCCCTTGGCGGGGATCAGGGTGGCGCTGTGGTGGAATTTGCCGATGATCTCATTCGCCAGCTCCTGGGGCTCATCGGTGACGATCTCGAAGCGGACGGCGCTGCGGCCGCTCTTCATCAGCCGCTCGCCTACGGTGGTGGAGGTGAAGCTGTAGAGAATGCACAGAATCACCGGCTCCATTTTGTAATCATACACAAAGAAGCTGGCAATGGCGATGCAGGCGTTGATGGCGAAGGACATGCCGAAGAAGCTCTTGTCCGGACGGCGCTGGTGGATCAGGGCGGAGATAAAGTCCGTACCCCCGCTGCAGGCGCTGGAGCGGACCAGAACGCTGTAGCCGAAGCCCATGATGATGCCCGCGACCAGCGGCCCCAGAATCTTGCTGGTGCCGCTCGGCGTGGAGTAGGCAAAGGCACTGAGGTCCACGTGGTCAAAAATCAGCAGTCCCACGGAGAAGAACACCACATACACCATGCTCCGCAGAGCCAGGGGCTTGCTGACGGATTTATAGACCAACAGGGCCAGAGGAATGTTGATCAGCAGACTTAAGTATCCCACGCTGATGCCGGTGACATACTGCACCATGGTGCAGATGCCGTTGAGGCCCGAGGGGGCGAACTGGTTGGGGAACACAAACAGCTCGTAATTCAGCGCCTCCAGCAGGGCGATAGCGCAGATGACAAGATAGGTCAAACTCTTTTTAAGTAAAGCCATAACCCGCTCCTGAAGATTTTTCTTAATTGCTGATTTTACCATAAATATCCCCCACGGTCAAGGCCAAATTCCGCGGACACCTGACAGCGGACGGCGGACACCCCCCACCAAAAAACACCGCTTGTGCAAACAGAATGATGAATTGGTGTTTGTCAATCATATGCTGTCATTGCGAACCAGTGTGCGCACTGGCTCGCAATGACAGCATATATTCGACAAACACCAATTTGCCGCGAACTTCCCGTTTCCCGTTACGAAAAATTTACCGATTGGGGGGAGACAAGCGGCTTCATCTGTGCTATACTATGAGAGGTTGTACACTTTTTGCGTTTACTTATTAGGAGGGATTTCCTTTGAAATATCTTTGGGGCTATCTGACGGCCGGAATCTTCGGGGCCATCACCTGGGTGCTGATGCAGTTCGGGCAGCGGTTTTCCACCCTGGTGGACATGGTCTACCCCTATGTCATCCGCAATTTCCAGGGCATCCTGGCCCAGTGGAGCGGCAGTGTGGACTTTCTCGTGTGGCAGGTGCTGGCCGTGGCGCTGGGGGTAGTGGCCCTGGCTACCCTGGTGATTGTGGTGGTGCTGCGCAGGAACGTCATCAGCTGGGCGGGCTGGATGCTGGCCATCGTCAGCTTCGTCTACATGATCCATACCGCCATGTTCGGGCTCAACTACTACGCGGGCCCTCTCAGCGACGATATGCGCATGGAGGTCAGCCGCTACGCCGTGTCGGAGCTGGCCGAGGCTACCGAATATTACCGGGACAAGGCCAACGAGCTGGCCGCCCAGGTAAACCGGGACCAAAACGGCGTTGCCGCCTTCGCCTCTTTCCGGGAGCTGGCCCAGAAGGCCGGGGAAGGCTTTGAAACCCTGACCCGGGAATACTATTACCCCGTGTTCGCAGGGTCCACCGAGCCGGTGAAGGAGCTGGGCTGGGCGGACATGTACACCTCCATGGGCATCACCGGCTTTACCTGCGGCATCACCGGAGAGGCCGCCGTGAATCCCCAGATTCCCGACGTATCTTTGCCCTTTACCATGTGCCACGAAATGGCCCACCGGATGTGCATCGCCCCGGAGCGGGACGCCAACTTCGCCGCCTTCCTGGCAGCCTCCGTGAATGACAGCGTGGAGTTTCAGTACAGCGCCTACTTCATGGCCTTCCGCTACTGCTATAATGTGCTGGCCACCGCCAACTCCACCGAGGCCGCCGCGGCCGCGGGCCGGATCAGCAGCGGTGTAGGCGAGCAGATGCGCCGGGACATCCAGTACTACGACGATTTCTTCTCCTCCAAGCAGGATACCAAGGCCACCAAGGTGGCCGATACGGTGAACGACACCTACCTGAAGGCCAGCGGCGACTCCGCCGGCATCCGTTCCTACGGCCAGGTCTGCGACCTGCTGGTAAACTGGCACATCAAGCAGGTGGTGCTGCCGGAGCTGACCATCAACATCGAGCCCTTCGACCCCTACGACGAGACCAAGGTGGACCTCAGCGGCATCGTGAACGCGGGGGGCGGCAATGGATAATCAGATGAAGCAGGCCCTTCTGGAGGGGCTTTCGGAGCTGGACATTCCCCTGGACGAGCCCCGGGCGGACACCCTCTGCGCCTTCGCGGAGGCCATGCTGCGGCAGAATGAGGTGATGAACCTGACCGCCATTACGGAGCCCGCCGCCGTGGCGCGGCTCCATCTGCTGGACAGCCTGACGGTGACCAAGGCCCTGGAGCCGGGGCGCAAGACCCTCATTGACGTGGGCTGCGGCGCCGGCTTTCCCGGGGTGCCCCTGGCCTGTGCCCGGGAGGATTTGCAGGTGACGCTGCTGGACAGTCTGGGCAAGCGGGTGAACTGGCTGGAGGCGACCCTTCCCGGCCTGGGAATTCAGGCCGCCTGCGTCAACGCCCGGGCGGAGGACTACGCGGCGGAGCACCGGGAATGCTACGACTACGCTGCCTCCCGGGCCGTGGCGCGGCTGAATATCCTCCTGGAGCTCACCGCCCCCTTTGTCAAGGTTGGCGGGGCTGTCCTGGCCCTGAAGGGCGCGGCGGCGGAGGAGGAGCTGAAGGAAGCCGCGGGAGCCATCAAAAAGCTGGGGCTGAAGCTGGAAAAGGTGCTGGAATTTCCCATCGAGGACACCCATCACCGCCTGATCGTCCTTCGGAAGGTCTCCCCCACCCCCAAGCAGTACCCCCGGCGGTACGCCAAGATCAAACAATCGCCGCTGTAGGAATGGACAATTAAGGAATCCCTAAAAATGCTTGTCAGCGCAGCACAGCAGTCCGACAAATTGGTGTTTGTAAGTGCGCATTACAAATTACCTGTCATTGCGAACCAGTGCGCACACTCCTCCGCGCTAAGAGCCGCCTTCGGCGGTTGCGCTCTGGACGCGCCTGCGGGCGCAGTGGCGTGGCAATCCCCGGGTTGAAAGGAACCAGGTAACGATTACCGCCAAAAATCGCAACATTCCCCGTTTTTTTCGGGAGCGTTTCGATACATTTCCCCACTAACCGGGGGATTGCCACGCCAGTGTGCGCACTGGCTCGCAATGACAGCGTATATTCGCCAAACACCAATTTGTCGTTATGCGGCGTTGACCCCATAAGGTTTTTTGAAAATGCTGAAATTTCTCCTTTACTTTTGGGCAAACTTATGATACCATCAAAAGGCTGGCTATTGCCAGGTGTAATATTTATGCCCACTGCTCAGTTGCGGGAGAACGCGGAAAACGCACTTCACCGGCCCCTACTTAGCTTCCGGGCAATCAAAATGAAAGGTGGAAACAAACCATGATTCAGAAGGATAAGAAGACCCAGGTCATCCTGGACAACGCTACCCACGAGGGCGACACCGGTTCTCCCGAGGTTCAGATCGCCATCCTCACCGCCCGGATCAATGAGCTGACCGAGCACCTGCGGGTTCACAAGCACGACAACCACTCCCGCCGGGGCCTGCTGATGATGGTCGGTAAGCGCCGCAGCATGCTGGATTATCTGGCCAAGAAGGACATCAACCGCTACCGCGCGCTCATCGCCAAACTGGGTATCCGTAAGTAAGATATCAACAAAAGCGGCGATGCTACGCATCGCCGCTTTTATAGTTGACAGTTGCAAAATGCTGTCATTGCGAACCATGCCGCAGCATGGTGTGGCAATCCCCCAGAGTTTTAGGGAGCTTATCGACACGATTTCCCCCTAACCGGGGGATTGCCGCGCCAGTGTGCGCACTGGCTCGGAATGACAGCATAGACTGTCAACTGTCCACTCAATCTATTCCGGGAGTTCTTTAGCAGTTGAAAGTGTTGCTTGATTCAGGCAATAGTTTCAAGTGCTAAACCTCCCGAAAAATACAATATACTATATACAGGAGGTTTTTCCATGATTACCCGCAAACAGTACCCCAACCATCACATTTACGAGATGGAAATCGGCGGCCGTCCCTTCACCGTGGAGACCGGCAAGGTAGCGGAGCTTGCCAACGCCGAGTGCATCTGCCGCTACGGCGACACCGTGGTGCTCACCACCGTGACCTGCAACCCTATCCCCAAGGCCGGCATCGACTACTTCCCCCTGACCATCGAATTTGAGGAGCGGATGTACGCCGTGGGCCGGATCCCCGGCTCCTTCAACCGCCGGGAGGGCAAGCCCTCCGAGCGGGGCATCCTGAACAGCCGGATCATCGACCGGCCCATGCGGCCCCTGTTTGACGAGGAGCTGCGCAACGACACCGTGGTGACCTGCACCGTCCTGGCCAACGATTACGACAACCCCGTGGAGATCGTGGCCTCCCTGGGCGCTTCCATCGCCATCGCCTCCTCCGACGTGCCCTGGAACGGGCCCGTGGCCACCACCAATGTGTGCCACCTGAACGGGGAGTATATCGTGAACCCCTCCGCCGACCAGCGGGCGGCTTCCGACTGCTTCGTCTGCATCGCCTCCACCTTCGAGAAGGTGGTCATGATTGAGACCGAGGCCAACGAGGCTCCCGAGGCCGTGGTGCTGGAGGCCATCCGCATCGCCCACGAGACCAATATGGAGATCGTGAAGTTTATCAACGGCATCGTGGCCGAGATCGGCAAGCCCAAGTTCACCTTCGAGAAGGCCGCCGTGAACCACGACCTGCTGGATGATCTGATGGCTTACGGCCTGCCCCAGATTGAGTACGCCCTGGACACCCCCGACAAGAACGTCCGGGAGGAGCGGCTCACCGCTGCCCGGCTGGACTTCCAGGAGAAGTTCGGCGAAAAGTACGAGGACTTCGAGACCCACATCGAAGTGTGCCTGTACAAGATGCAGAAGAAGGTGGTCAAGAAGTGGCTGCTCCAGGGCAAGCGTGTGGACGGCCGGGGCATGGACGAAATCCGTCCCTTGGATGCCGAGGTCGGCGTGCTGCCCAGAGTCCACGGCTCGGGCCTGTTCTCCCGTGGCCAGACCCAGGTGCTGTCCATCTGCACCCTGAACCCCCTGTCCGCCGCCCAGAAGCTGGACACCATCTACCCCGAGGATACCAAGCGGTATATCCATCACTATAACTTCCCCGCCTACTCCACCGGCGAGGCCCGGGCCGCCCGTTCCACCTCCCGCCGGGAGATCGGCCACGGCGCGCTGGCCGAGAAGGCATTGCTCCCTGTGATTCCTTCCGTTGAGGAGTTCCCCTACGCCATCCGTGTGGTTTCCGAGGTGCTTAGCTCCAACGGCTCCACCTCCCAGGGCTCCATCTGCGGCTCTACCCTGGCCCTGATGGACGCCGGCGTGCCCATCAAGCGGCCCGTGGCCGGCATTTCCTGCGGCCTGATCTCCGACCAGGAGACCGGCGAGTGGAGAACCTTCACCGACATTCAGGGCGTGGAGGACTTCCACGGCGAGATGGACTTCAAGGTGGCCGGTACCACCGAGGGCATCACCGCCATTCAGATGGACCTGAAGAACAAGGGCCTGACCATGGAGATCATTGCCGACGCTCTGGAGCGCTGCCGCAAGGCCCGTCTGGAGATCCTGGACGAGGTCATGCTGAAGGCCATCCCCGCTCCCCGGGCCGAGGTTTCCGAGTTCGCCCCCAAGATGCTGAGCCTGAAGATTCCTGTGGACAAGATCCGGGAGGTCATCGGCTCCGGCGGAAAGACCATCCAGAAGATCTGCGCCGATACCGGCGCCAAGGTGGACATCGACGACGATGGCTCCGTGTTCATCTCCGCTGTGGACTCCGCCGCTGCCTACGCCGCCAAGAAGATGGTGGACGATATCTGCTTTGTCCCCGAGGTGGGCAAGCTCTACTACGGCAAGGTGGTCCGCATCCTGCCCATCGGCGCTTTCGTGGAGATTGCCCCCGGCCATGACGGCATGGTCCACATCTCCAAGCTGGAGAACCGCCGGGTAGAGAAGGTGGAGGACGTGCTGAACCTGGGCGACATGACCTGGGTGAAGTTCATGGGCTTCGACGAAAAGGGCCGCGCCAACTTCAGCCGCAAGGACGCTCTGAAGGAACTGGCCAACCAGTAATTCCCAAACAAAGAGACTGTCTCAGTAAAGTAAAATTGCACAAATAATAGAACTGTCATTCCGAGCCAGTGCGCACACTGGCGTGGGAATCCCCCGGTCAGAAGGGAGAACCTCCTGATTTCAGCCCGATAAATCGGGGGATTGCCACACCAGTGACATCGGTCACTGGTTCGCAATGACAGTTTTTCTTTTTCCTTATACTATTTGACGAACCTTTTCCTTAGTGAGACAGCCCCTTTCGTTTCATTATGCCGCAAATTATTGGGCACCTCTAAAAACTGCTGCAATGGGATTTGCAAAGCCGCCCCTGCCAGAGTTGGCAGGGGCGGCGGAGTATCAATACTGGGTGGGGGTAATGTGCCAGATTTCCTCGGCGTACTGGCGGATGGTACGGTCGGAGGAGAACTTGGCGCCGGAGGCGATGTTCATCAGGCACTTGCGGCCGAAGTTCAGGCGGTCGCCGTAGTCCCGGTTCACCTTCAGCTTGGCGTCCATATAGGAGCTGTAGTCCAGCAGCAGGAAGTAGTGGTCGGGCCGGTGCCAGCTGGCGCCGTCCAGAAGCGCGTGGAACAGCTCCTTCTGAGCGTCGTCCGTGGGCACGGTGCCGTCCACCAGGGTGTTGATGGCCCGGCGGAGGTGGGCGTCGCTGTCGTAGATATCCCGGGAGCGGTAAGTGTTCTTCACGGCGTTGATCTCATCAACGGTATGGCCGAAGATATACTCGTTCTCCATACCGGCCTCCTTGGCAATCTCCACATTGGCGCCGTCCAGGGTGCCCAGGGTCACCGCGCCGTTCAGCATCAGCTTCATGTTGCCGGTGCCGGAGGCCTCGGTGCCGGCGGGGGAAATCTGCTCGGAGATATCCGCGGCGGGGATGATGTGCTCGGCGTAGGAGCAATTGTAGTTCTGGACAAAGACCACCTTCAGCTTGCCCGCCACCGCCGGATCATTGTTGATCATCCGGGCAATGCGGTTAATATAGCGGATGATGGCCTTGGCCCGGGCGTAGCCGGGGGCGGACTTGGCGCCGAAGATGAAGGCAGTGGGCCGGAAGTCGGGCAGCTCCCCGTCCTTAAGCCGGAAGTAGATGTCCACAATGCTCAGAGCATTCAGAAGCTGCCGCTTGTACTCGTGGAGCCGCTTGACCTGGACATCAAAGATGAAGTCGGGATTCAGCTGCACGCCCTCGTGCTCGGCGATGACCTTGCACAGCTGCTCCTTCTTGGTGCGCTTGATGGCGTTGAACTGGCGGACCATGTCGTCGTCGATCATGGGCTTCAGCTTGGAGAGCCGATCCAGGTCCTTCAGGAAGTCGCCGCCGATGCGGTACTTGATCAGCTGGGTCAGCTCCGGGTTGCACAGACCCATCCACCGCCGGGGGGTGACGCCGTTGGTCTTGTTCTGGAACCGCTGGGGGAACATGTGGTACCAGTCCTTGAAGCAGTCGTCCTTGAGAATCTGGGAGTGGATCTCCGCCACGCCGTTAATATAGGAGCCGACATAGATGGAAAGGTTCGCCATGTGGGCGGTATTGTCCTTCACGATGAAGAGGCCCGGGTTCTCGGATTTCAGCTTCTCGTCGATGCGGCAGATGATGTCCACGATCTCGGGCACCACGCTGCGCATCAGATCCAGAGGCCACTTCTCCAGGGCCTCGCTCATGACGGTGTGGTTGGTGTAGGAGAAGGTCCGCTGGGCAATGGAGAAGCTCTGCTCAAAGTCCATGCCCTCCAGCATCAGCAGACGGATCAGCTCGGGGATGGACATGGCGGGGTGGGTGTCGTTGAGCTGCACGGCGTAGAAGTCCGCGAACCGGCTCAGGTCATTGCCGTGGGCGGTCTTGTAGGTCCGCAGCATATCCTGCAGGGAGGCAGAGGACAGCACATACTGCTGCTTGATGCGCAGGCGCTTGCCCTCCCAGGTGGAGTCGTTGGGGTACAGGACCCGGGTGATGTCCTCGGCCTTGTTCTTCTGGTCCAGGGCCCGCAGATAGTCCTGGTCGTTGAAGGCGTTGAAGTCCAGCTCCTCCTCGGCCTCGCACTGCCACAGGCGCAGGGTATTGATGTTATTGGTGCCGTAGCCGATGACGGGCACGTCGTAGGGCACGGCCAGCACGGTGTGGTCGGGGAACTTGACCTTCACGGTGTGGTTATAGCGGCGGTAGGACCAGGGATCGCCGAACTTCGTCCAATCGTCGGCGTTCTCCACCTGGTTGCCCTCGGCGTCAAAGCTCTGCTTGAACAGGCCGAATTTGTAGCGCAGGCCGTAGCCGGACAGGGGGAGGTTGCAGCTGGCGGCGCTGTCCAGGAAGCAGGCGGCAAGACGGCCCAGACCGCCGTTGCCCAGCGCATCGTCCTCGATGTCCTCCAGGATGGCCAGGTCCACGCCCCGCTCGGCGAAGAGCTGCTTCATCTCGTCCAGGATGCCCAGGTTAAAGAGGTTGGAGTAAACCAGACGGCCGATGAGGTACTCGGCGGAGATATAGTAGGCCTTCCGGTTGTGCATGCGTTTGCGCTTGGAGTTGTTCCAGTTGTCGGAAATGGCCATCATCACCGCTTCACCCAGCGCCTCGTGGAGCTCCTGGGCGGTGGCCTCCTGCAGGGACACGTCATAGGTGTACTTCAGCTGGGCCTCGGTCCATTTCAGAATGTTCAGGCAATCATAATTCATTTTTCCAGACTCTCCTTCTATCAAAGCACGGTTTCTTCGACTTGGGCCAGACGGCCGTACAGCTTGGTCAGACGGTAGATTTTCTCAGCCAGGTCATCGGTCAGGGCGTCGGCGCTGACCCGCCAGGTCCAGTTGGCGTCGGTGAGGGTGCCGGGGAAATTCATTCTGGCCTGGGCGCCCAGATCCAGGTAGTCCTGCATGGGAACCACGGTCATGTCGGATACGGTGGCCATGGCGGTGCGGATGGTGCCCCAGACATCGCCCTCGGCTTCTGTCAGGCACATATACTCCCGGGCGTAGGCCACGGCCTCGGCGTCGGCGGTGTCAAACCACTGGCGGGTGGTCATATTGTCGTGGGTGCCGGTGTAGCACACGGAGTTTCGGGTATAGGTGTGGGGCAGGTAATCGGAAGGCTCCCGGGAGTCGAAGGCGAAGCCCAGCACCTTCATGCCGGGGTAGCCGGAATCATCCCGCAGATCCAGCACCTCCTGGGTCAGATATCCCAGATCCTCGGCGATGAGGGAGAGGTCTGGCAGGGCCTTTTTCAGAGCGGAGATAAAGTCCATGCCGGGGCCCTTGACCCAGTGGCCGCCCCGGGCGTTGGGCGCGCCGTAGGGCACGGCCCAGTAGCTCTCAAAGCCCCGGAAATGATCCAGGCGCACGGTGTCATACCATTTTCCGGCGGCGGACAGGCGGCGGATCCACCAGGAGTAGCCGTCGCGCTGCATCTCGTCCCAGCGGTAGAGGGGGTTGCCCCAGAGCTGGCCGTCGGCGGTGAAGGCATCGGGGGGCACGCCCGCCACGTCGGTGGGCCTTAAAGAAGCGTCCAGCTGGAACAGCTCCGGGCTCGCCCAGACCTCCACGGAGTCATAGGGCACGTAGATGGGCACGTCGCCGATGATGGAGATGCCCGCCTCCTTGGCATAGGCGCGCAGGGCGTTCCACTGACGGCTGAATAGGAACTGGACGAAGCTGTAGAAGCGGATGTCGTCCTTCAGCTCGGTTCTGGCCTTCCAGATGGCGTCGGGGTCCCGGAACTTGAGGCCCTCCTCCCAGTCGTACCAGCTCTTCCCGGTGGAGTCCTTCAGGGCCATGAACAGGGCGAAGTCCGACAGCCAGCTGCCGTTTTCCAGGCAGAACCGGTCGAATTCCTCGCCGCCGGAGAACCTTCCGTAGGCCAGCCGGAGAATCTTATTCTTATTATTGTATTGGATGCCGAAATCCACCTTGTCCTCCCGGCTGCACCAGGTGACGGAGTCGATCTCTTCCTGCTTCAGCAGGCCCTCCTCCACAAGAAGGGGGAGGTCGATGAGGTAGGGATTTCCCGCGAAGGTGGAGCAGGACTGGTAGGGGGAGTCGCCGTAGCCGGTGGGGGTCAGGGGCAGAAGCTGCCACCTGCTCTGCCCGGCCTTTTTCAGAAAGTCCACAAAGGCAAAGGCCTCCTTGCCCATGGTGCCCACACCGTAGGCGCCAGGCAGGCTGGTAATATGCATCAAAATGCCGCTGCTGCGCATCGCATTTACTCCTTATATTCAGATTCAGCCGTCCGTAACATAGACGGCACACGGGTATAGAGTAATACGTTTCCCTTAATTTGTCAAGTAAAACCCGCCGTATTTGGAATTTTGTTTCCAAATACGGCGGGTTTTCTTCCCAATTTTGTATGCAATTCCGATTCCGATGCTCCAATCAGACCGGAAGCTCCCCCACGCGGCAAAGTGATAAATTGGCGTTTGCAACGCTCCCCCTGTAGGGTGCGGTCATGACCGCACCCTACATAAGGGCGAATTTGAAACCTGCAAACACCAATTTGCCGTGCCGGAGGGTTGAATTTTGTCCTTCCTTCGCGCAAAAAAGTACTTGACAAACGCACACACTTGGTGTTTAATAGGCATATCATATTTCAAACCGACGAAGCGGAAGTAAAGCTGCTTGTCGCCTCCACAGAGAGTTCCGGGTGCTGAGAGCGGAGCGTGCAGCGGGGCAGCAAATGGGCCGCCGAGGGCGGAGGGAACGGGCCATGGGCCTTAGTATCTTCGACGCGTTGCCTGCGTTATGGGGCAGACGGTGTGTTGGCATCGTCACGAGCGGCCGCGCAAGCGGCAAGCAAGGTGGTACCGCAGAAAATGTTTTTTCTGTCCTTGCTCCCCTCACCGGGGGAGCGAGGACTTTTTTCTTTCGTAAGGAGGCATATTTATGACACGACTGGATTTCCGATGGCGCAGCCCTACCGTTTCCTCAATTTTTTACCGCGTCCGGTGATCTTTCAGGAGTATCCGTACGATAAATTGGTGTTTGTCGAATAAACGCTGTCATTGCGAGCCAGTGCGCAGGCCTTCCGTGGCAATCCCCCGGATTTTCCGGGCACTTATGGAGACAGCCTCTGCGTTTCTTGTAAATCCTGGATATCCCGGAAAAGTACAAACGCCCTTACGAACCGTCCTGAATTGTTGGGGGATTGCCACACCAGCGTGCGCGCTGGTTCGCAATGACAGTTCGATTTTAGTGTGTCAAACAACAATTTCCCCTGCTTCCCCCCCGGCATCCGGGGAATGTACAAAAATCCGTATCTCCCGGCACATTTTGCCGGGGTGACTGTAAATGAAAAGGAGTATTACTATGAAAAAGGTTATCTGTATCGCCCTCGCTATGATCCTGGTCCTTTCCTGCTTCGCGGGCTGTTCCAAAAAGACCTCCGGCTACCGGATCGCCATCGTGCAGCAGCTGGAGCACTCCTCCCTGGATGAAATCCGCCACTCCGTGGAAGCCCGCCTGCAGTATCAGGCGGAGAAGAAGGGCATCACCATCGCCGTGGACACCTTCAACGGCCAGAACGACGCCACCCTCTTAAACCAGATCGGCTCCCAGGTGGTGTCCGACGGCTATGACGCCATCATCCCCATCGCCACTCTGGCCGCCCAGTGCATGGTCACCGCCGCCGAGGGCACGGACATTTCCATCATCTACGCCGCCATTTCCGATCCCGAGGCCGCAGGCCTGACGGGCCTTCCCCGGGTCACCGGCACCTCCGACGCTCTGAACACCGCCTTCGTCCTGGACATGATGATCGCCGTGCAGCCCAATGTCAAGACCGTGGGCCTGCTCTACAGCAACTCCGAGGCCAACTCCGCCGCCCCCATCGCCCAGGCCAAGGAGTATCTGACTGCCAAGGGCATCGAGTACCTCGAAAAGACCGGCACCACCCCCGATGAAATCATCACCGCCGCCAACGCCCTGGTGGGCCGGGTGGACGCGGTGTTCACCCCCACGGACAACACCGTAATGTCCGCTGAAGGCAGGGTTGCGGAAATCCTCACCGAGGCCGGCATCCCCCACTACGCCGGAGCCGACTCCTTCGTCAAGTCCGGCGCCTTCGCCACCTGCGGCGTCAACTACACCGAGCTGGGCGGCGCCACCGCGGATATGGCCCTGGACATCCTCCTGGGCGGCGATGTTCCCGGCTATAAGCTGATGGACGGCGGCATCATCACCGTGAACACCGAAGCCGCCCAGGCCTTGGGCCTGAGCTACAGCGTGTACTCCTCCATGGCAAATACCGTTCTGGAAGTCACCACCGGAAAATAACACCGCCGAAAGGAACGCCATTCCCGGCAAAAAACTGAATTGACAATGCCAATTAAGAGTTGAAACGCAAAATTTGCTGTCATTGCGAGCCAGTGCGCACACTGGCGTGGCAATCCCCCAAGGTTTTAGGCCTCTTTTCGTTCCGTTTCCCCTTTTTCCCGGGGGATTGCCACACCAGTCTGAGGACTGGTTCGCAATGACAGGCAACTTGGGACGCGCACCGACAAACACCAATTTATCGTTTGGTTTCATTGTCAATTCTTCCCGTAATCTCTCCCCAAAGGAGCTTTTCTCATGATTTCTTTCGCCGTGATTCTCAGCGCTCTGGAGCTGGGCTTCATCTATTCCCTGGTGGCCCTGGCGCTGCTTTTAAGCTTTCGGGTTCTGAACATCGCCGATATGACCACCGACGGCTCGTTTACCCTGGGCTGCGCCGTGTCCGCCACCATAGCCGTGGCGGGGCACCCCCTGCTGGCCCTGCCCGCGGCCATGGCCTGCGGCGCTGCGGCGGGCTTCATCACCGCGGCCCTGCAAACCCGGCTGAAGGTGCCCTCGATTCTGGCGGGCATCATCACGAACACCGGGCTGTACACCGTGAATCTGGCGGTGATGGGTTTTTCCTCCAATGTGAACATGCTGAAAACCCAGACCCTCTTCACCCTGGTCCGGCCGTTCTTCGGCACCTTCTACCGGCTCGCTCCCGCGGTGCTGCTGGCGGTGCTGGCCGCAGCGGCCCTGGTGTTGTTCCTGAAAACCAGACTGGGCCTGTCCATCCGGGCCACCGGGGACAATCCGGACATGGTCCGGGCCAGCTCCATCAACACCTCCTTCACCATCACCGTGGGACTGTGCGTGTCCAACGCCCTCACCGCCCTCAGCGGCGGCCTCATCGCCCAGTACCAGAAAACCGCGGACATCAGCATGGGCACGGGTATGGTAATCATCGGTCTGGCCTCCCTGATCATCGGCGAGACCCTGATCCGCAAGGGAAAGCTCTGGGGCAAGGCCCTGGGCGTGGTGCTGGGCTCGGTGCTGTACCGGTTTATCATGGCCATCGCCCTGCGCCTGGATCTTCCCAGTGAATGCCTGAAGCTGATCTCCGCCGTGATCGTGGCCCTGGCCATCGGGCTTCCCAATCTGCGGCCCGTCCGGAAAGGAGGGGTGAAGAAATGCTGACGCTGCAAAACGTTTCCAAAACCTTTAACCCCGGCACCGTGAACGAGAAAACCGCCCTCTCCGGCATCGACCTGCACCTGGAGAAGGGGGACTTCGTCACCATTCTGGGCTCCAACGGGGCGGGAAAATCCACCCTCTTCGGGGCCATTGCCGGTTCCTTCCCCATAGATTCCGGCAAAATCCTCCTGGACGGGGCGGACGTGACAGGCCAGCCGGACTATAAGCGCAGCAAGTACATCGGCCGTCTTTTCCAGGACCCTCTGAAGGGCACCGCCCCACACATGACCATCCAGGAGAATCTGGCATTGGCGTACCTGCGTGCCTCGGGGCGCCGCTCCCCCTTCTCCATGATTACCTCCGCCG
Organism: Faecousia sp.; assembly: GCA_051887095.1. Classification (GTDB taxonomy): domain Bacteria; phylum Bacillota; class Clostridia; order Oscillospirales; family Oscillospiraceae; genus Faecousia. Next base: position 15,554 of record JBJEYY010000205.1, read on the forward strand.
ACCGGCGGGAGTTCCGGGAAAGGCTTGCCCAGCTGGAGCTGGGGCTGGAGGACCGGATGGAGCAGCCGGTGGGCCTGCTGTCCGGCGGCCAGCGCCAAGCGCTGACGCTGCTGATGGCCACTCTGGTGACCCCCAAGCTGCTGCTGCTGGACGAACACACCGCCGCCCTGGACCCCGCCACGGCGGAGAAGGTGCTGAAGCTGACAGAAAAAATCGTGGCGGAGAACCGTATCACCTGCCTGATGATCACCCACAACATCCCCTCGGCTCTGAACCTGGGCAACCGGACGATTATGATGCGCGACGGCCGCATTGCCCTGGAGCTGGCGCCGGAGCTCCGGAAAACCATCACCACCAGCGAACTTCTGGACATCTTCCGCGCCCAGGGCCTGGAATCCGACCGGATTCTCTTCTCCGCGGAATAAAAAAGGGCTTATCCGACGAAGCCAGCAGTACGATAAATTGTTGTATGAAAGTGCGCGTTACAAATTACCTGTCATTGCGAACCAGCGCGCACGCTGGTGTGGCAATCCCCTGGTTAGAGGGGAAATGTATCGAAAAGCATCCTGAAGAACGGGGATTGTAACGTTTCTTGGTGGTAATCGTTACCTGGTTCCTTTCAACCGGGGGATTGCCACACCAGTCTGCGGACTGGTTCGCAATGACAGGTGCGCGCTCTTGAAAACAACAATTTACCTGTTATCCGTTGAAATGCGATATGCGCATAGCTTATCCTCCGACAAAAAAAACGCTGTCATGGTCAGTGACAGCGTTTTTTATTGTCAATTGTCTGCTTTTTCTTCCCCGGGCTGCGGCGTCTGGGGGGCTTGCTGGGCGTTCATCCGGGCCACCTGCATAGCCTCCGGGCTGTGGGTGCGGAAGGCCTGGAAGATCAGCACCGCGGAGGCCGCGACGCAGCTGACGCCCGCCAGCACCTGGCTCACCCGGAAGGGGCCCCAATATAGGCTGTCCATCCGCAGCCCCTCGATGAAGGTCCGGCCCAGGCCGTACCAGGCAACGTAACCCAGGGCAATCTGGCCGTCATACTGCCGTTTTCTGGACAGGAAGTGAAGAATCGCAAAGCCAATCAGGTTCCACACCGATTCATACAGGAAGGTGGGGTGGTAGTATTCCGTCACGCCGGTGACCGTGTTGTAAAGGCCCATGCGGAAAAAGGAATCCGTCGCCGCGCCGAAGGCCTCCCGGTTGAAGAAGTTTCCCCAGCGTCCGGCGCTCTGGCCGATGAGAAAGCCCAGGGCAACAATATCCAGCACCGCGCCCAGCTTCACCTTCTTGATTTTGCAGAACACGATGACCCCCACGATGGCCCCCAGCACCGCGCCGTAGATGGCAAGTCCGCCGTTCCAGATGTAGAGCACCGAGATGGGATTGTCCCGGTACTCATTCCAGGTGAAGGCGCAGTAGTAGGCCCGGGCGCAGAGGATGGCAAAGGGGGTCACCCACAGCACCCCGTCCAGAATGTCGTCCTGCTTCAACCCGAATTCCGGGCTGCGCCGGAGGGCGTACATCACCGCCGCGGCCAGCCCCAGAGCAATCACAATGCCGTACAGATAGATGGTCAGGGGCCCCAGGCTGATGGACCGGGGCGGATTCATCTCCAGCCCCAACGAGGGGAAGGAGATGGTGGAAAAATAGGTATAGCTCATGGCGTTTCCTCCTGATTATAGATAACAGTCCGCGGGACAAATTGGTGTTTGTCGCGCCGAAAAAACGCTGTCATTGCGAACCAGCGCGCACGCTGGTGTGGCAATCCCCCAAGGATTTAGGCCACTTTTTGTCACGCTTTTCCTTTTTGCTGGGGATTTAGGGTGGTTTTCGTTCCGTTTCCCCTCTAACTGGGGGATTGCCACACCAGTGTGCGCACTGGTTCGCAATGACAGGTAATTTGGGACGCACACCCACAAACACCAATTTATCGGGCTTCTGGGTAAAGGCGATATGCACGTATATTCATTGTCCCGAAGGGACTCCTCAACTGTCAACGCATCTCCCGTCAGGGCTTGGGGTCGATGATGCTGACGGCCCGGTTTTCCGGGGCGCAGGTTTTCGCCAGCAGGTCCAGGGCCTCCTGCGCGGTCAGGGAGCCCAGGCACTCCGGGAACCGGAAATAGTCAAAATCCGAGAAATGGTAGGCGCACAGCCGGAAGCAGGTGCTGTCGAAGCTGTCTAAGGCGCGGATCCTCCGGCCCAGGCTGCTTCGCTTCATCCTGAGGAAATCCTCCAGGGGGATGCCCTCCCGCAGAAGCTTCCCCACCTGCTCCTGCACCGCCTCCGCCACAGCCAGAGGGTCCCGGCTGTCCCCGGAGCACAGCAGCATGGCGCAGCCGTCCAGGGTTTCGAAGCTCCCGCCGAAGGAGGAGTCGATGAGCCCTTCCTCGTAGAGCCTCAGATACAGCTCCGAGGACTCCCCGAAGAGGGCCTCCGCGGCCAGCTCCGCCGCCAGCTCCTGCCGGATGGCCTGCTCCCCGCTGCCCAGGGGCTCCGCCCGCCAGGCCGTGCAGAAGGTGGGCATGGGGACCTCCATGGTTTTCCGGGTGAGGCTCCGGGGAATGGTCCCGGCCTTCTCAAAGGGGCCCAGCTTCCGGGCGGTGGGCCGGTTTTCCATCCCCAGCCGGGTCCTTGCCAGGGCGGTCACCGCCTCCGGATCTGCATCCCCCAGAACGCAGAGCATCATGTTGGCCGGGGTGTAGAAGGCCCGGTGGATCCGATGCAGGGTGTCCGAGGTGATTTCCCGGATGCTCTCCCGGGTGCCCAGGATGGGATTGCGGATGGGGTGGGCGGCGTAAAGGCTCTGGGTCAGCTCCTCAAAGACCACGCTGTCCGGGCTGTCTAAGTTCATGCCGATCTCCTGGTCGATGATGCCCCGCTCCTTTTCCACGGTTTCCTCCGTGAAATAGGGGGTGTACACAAAATCCAGCAGCAGTTTCAGGCACTCTTCAAAATGCTCCGTGCAGGAGAAGTAGTAGGCGGTCATGTCGTAGCTGGTGAAGGCGTTCACCGAGGCCCCCAGCCGGGCGAATTCCTCGGTGATGTCCCGGCCGTCCGGCATGTCGAAGAGCTTGTGCTCTAAATAGTGGGCAGAGCCGGCGGGGGTGCGGTATTCCCGGCCCTCCAGCTGGAAATGGTCATGGACGGAGCCGTAGTTCACCGCCAGGTAGCACAGCTTCTTGGTAAAGCCCTTCTTGGGCACCACGCAGACGGTGAGCCCGCATTCAAGGGTTTCCCGGTATACGGTTTCGTCCAGCTCCGGGTAAGGATGGGCGTTCATTGGCATTCCCCCTTGAGAAAATAGGTGGTGTGCTTTCGCAGGCTCCTTGCCGCGGCGGCAGCGTCCTCCGCCGTCACCGCGTTCACCGCCCGGGCGTATTCCTCAGGGGTGAGACCCATGCCGCTTAAGGCGGCGGTGGCGTAATAGCCCTCAATGGCCCCGGGGCTGTCGTGGACGGCCCGGAGGGAGGACACAATGGTCTCCCGGGCGGCGGTGAGCTCCCCGGGGGTAATCTCCCCGGCCCGACACAGCTCCAGCTGCCGCAGAATTTCCTCCCGGGCGGCGTCCTCTGTGGCCGGGTCAATGCCCGCGTACACGGTCATGACCCCCTTGGCGCCGTAATAGCCGGAGCTGACGCTGTAGCATAGGGACTGCCGCTCCCGCAGATTCTGGAACAGCTTGCTGGTCATCCCGCCGCCGTAGAGGGTGCAGAGCACCTGCATGGCGGGAAATTCCGGGTCCCGGTTGGTAATGGGGGAGGCAAAGCCCATGCAAAGATGCCCCTGGGCCACGTCCTGGATTTCCGTCAGGTCGCTTTCGGGACCGGGCTGCAGGGGTGTCTGGGGCGGCAGGGGAGCGCGGTTTCCCGAAAGGCCCGCGAGCATCTGCCGGAAGCACTCTGCCGCGGCCTCCACCGGGGCGGAGCCCACGTAGAAGATTTCCACGGGGCTTTCCCGGAGGATTTTCTCATAATGGTCCCGCAGGCTCCTTGCGTCGATGGCCTCCACCTGCTGAAGGTTTCCCAACCGGGGAATGCCGAAGGAGTCCCCCCGGCACATGGCTTCCAGCAGCTTTCCCATGGAGTAGGCGCGCTTGTCATTTTGCTCCGATTCGATGGTGGAGATCAGGTTCTCCTTTTCTCCTTCCACAAATTCCGGGAGGAACCCTCCCTCCTCCAGAGGCGAGTCCAGCAGGACCTCCCGGGCAAACGCCGTAATCTGCTCCAGCACCCGGTCCCCGGGCAGCGCGAACCGGTCGTCCATGAAGCTGCCGTAGAGCCCCGTGGTCTGGCAGTCCCCGATTCGCCGCACCAGCGGCGAGAGGGTGGCTCCGTACAGGTCGTCCAGCTGCCGTGTAACGGCGCGCAGGTCCGGGCACCGCCGGGTTCCCCGCAGCAGCACCGCCGGAAGCAGAGCGTTTTGGGCCGCCTCCGCGTCACACATGGGCCGGATCAGCTGGATGCTGAAGGCCCCCTGCTTGAACCGGGAATCCCGAACCCCCCGCAGCGTCACCCCGGGGGAAAGCGTGATGATTTCGATCATAAAAAACTCCTTTCGCGCCCGCTGGCGCTGCATCAGCTGTTCGATAAATTGGTGCTTGACGCATTGAAAAACGCTGTCATTGCGAGCCAGTGCGAACGAGAATTACGCTGTCATTGCGAGCCAGTGCGCACACTGGCGTGGCAATCCCCCGGTTAGAGAGGAAATGTGTCGAAAAGCACCCGGAGAAATAAGGATTGTTTTGCTTTTTGGTGGTAATCGTTACCTGGTTCCTTTCAACCGGGGGATTGCCACACCAGCGTGCGCGCTGGTTCGCAATGACAGAAAACTAAGAACGCATCCATAAAAACACCAATTTGTCGCTTCTGCCGGATTCGGCGGGAGGGCGCGGAATATGCATCATAAAGGGTATTATATACCACTTCCCTCAAAATAGGAAGTGGGATACAAAAATTTCACACTTTCCCGGTTGTTATTTTTCCCGCCATGCGCTACAATGGAAGGCACCTGAATTGACAATTCTCTTAGGAGGTCAACGTATGTCCTGGCTGGAGATTACCGTTCCCACCCCCCAGGGGGATCTGAATACCGCAGCTTCCTCCCTGACGGCCCGGGGGTTTTCGGACCTGGTCATGGAGGACCAGGCGGAGTTTGAAGCCTTCCTGGAGGACAACCGGTCCTGCTGGGACTATATTGACGAGGAGCTGCAGCGGCATCTTCAGGGCCTGTCCCAGATCAAGCTGTACCTGGAGGACACGGACCAGGACGGCATGGAGCGCCTGAAAGCGGCCCTTGACCATCTGCACCTCACCATGACCGTCCAGACTCTCCCCGACACCGACTGGGCCGAGAGCTGGAAGGACAACTACCCGCCCCAGGAGGTGGGGAAGTCCCTGGTGGTGCTGCCTTACTGGCTGGATGCCGATTACCCCGGCAGAATCCCCGTGATTCTGGACCCGGGCCTGACCTTCGGCACCGGGGCCCACCCCTCCACCCGGATGGTGATGACGTTTATGGAGGAGCTGGTGAAGCCCGGCTTCCGGTGCCTGGATTTGGGCAGCGGCAGCGGGATTCTGTCCATCACCGCTCTGCGATTGGGGGCCGCCTCCGCCGTGGGCGTGGACATCGACCCCAAGGCCGAGGATGCCGCCCGGGAGAACGCCGCCTACAACGGCTTTGCCGCCCCGGAATTCACCGCCCTCACTGGAGACGTGACCCAGGACGCCGGACTCATGGACAAGCTGCTGGGGAGCGAATATGATCTGGTCCTGGTGAACATCGTGGCGGATGTGATTATCCGGTTAGCCCCGGTGCTGCCCGGCTTTCTAAAGGGCGGAGCAAGCCTGCTCTGCTCCGGCATTCTGGACACCCGGCTTTCCGACGTGACCGCCGCCCTGGAAAAGGCGGGCATCCGCGTCCTGGAAACCAAAGCCGAAGCCGAATGGCGCAGCCTCCGCGCCCAGCTTACGGAATAAAAGAAAGCAGATAAATTGTTGTTTAGCGTACTAATAAATGCTGTCATTGCGAACCAGAAAATGCTGTCATTGCGAACCAGTGCGCACACTGGTGTGGCAATCCCCCAAGGTTTTAGACCGCTTTTCGTTACGTTTCCCCATTTTACCGGGGGATTGCCACACCAGCGTGCGCGCTGGTTCGCAATGACAGGTAATTTGTAACGCGCACTTTCAAACACCACTTTATCGTCTTTCCCAGACAATTGACATACACAAAGGAGCAATCTATGAACATACCCTACCGTACCCGCCGAACCATCAACCGGATTGGCATTGTGAGTCTGGCGATTCTCATGGCCTTGGTGATTTTCTGGTTCTGCTGGGTTGTCTATATGGAGCGCTACGTGGTCTACACCCAGGACGGAGCCGTGCTGGACACCAGCTTCAACTCCAACGACATCGTGGGCGAGGTGGCCATGCCTCCGGTGAGCAATCAGAATGTGTCCATCTACTTCAACGAGGGCGCCGACTCCATCGAGCTGGGCAACGCCCTGACCCAGCTGGACGGCTACTACGTGGACCAGAATGCCCTGAAAACGGACATTGCCGGGGTCTGGGAGGATCTGGAGAAGCTTCCCGCCGGAACCCCGGTGATGATCGACCTGAAGGGCGGCTACGGCTCCTTCTTCTACAGCTCCAAGCTGTCCGACGCCATCCACTCCCAGTCCATCAGCGTGGCCTCGGTGGACGAGATGATCACCATGATGCAGCAGCGGGGCTTTTATACCATCGCCCGAATCTCCGCCTTCCGGGACTATAACTATGGCTTAAACCACGTGCCCAACGGACTGTACATGACCAACCGAAAGGGATTGTGGGCGGACTCCGGGGGCTGCTACTGGCTCAACCCAACGGACTCCTCGGTGCTCAACTGGGTGGCCTCGGTGGTGCTGGAGCTGAAGGCCCTGGGCTTTAAGGAAGTGGTGCTCACGGATTTCTGCTTCCCCAATACGGATAAGATCCTCTTCAGCGACGACAGGGATGCGGCCATCCAGGAGGCCGCCAAGAAGCTCATGACCATGTGCGGCTCGGACACCTTTACCCTGTCCTTCGCCTCAAGCAGCGCCGCCTTCCCCCTGCCCGAGGGCCGGACCCGCATCTACCTGGAGAATGTCAGCGCCACGGACGTCACCGCCAAGGCGGGGCAGTACACCGGGGAGAACCCGGAAATCTACCTGGTGTTCGTGGCCGCTACCAACGACACCCGGTTCAACGACTACAGCGTCCTGCGCCCCATCTCCGTCTCCGACGTGCTGGAGGCCCAGAAGAACGAACGCAAGGAAGCAGGAAACTGATGCCTCCGCGCAAAGCGGTAAATTGGTGTTTGAAACGATGCGTTTCAGATTTTCTGTCATTGCGAACCAGCGCGCACGCTGGTGTGGCAATCCCCCGGTTGAAAGGAACCAGGTATCGATTACCACTAAAAATCGCATCGTTTTCCCGCTCTGTAGGGTAGTTGTCGATACATTTTCTCTCTAACCGGGGGATTGCCACACCAGTCTGAGGACTGGTTCGCAATGACAGCATATATTCGACAAACTCCCAATTGATTCGTCCGCGCTGCCGGGCTTGAACACAGAACCCCCGCCGTTTTCGGAAACGGCGGGGGTTTCGTGACGTTGGGGCAATTGTCAATTTTCCTTCTCGCCCTGTTCTTCCCAGAAGGGCTCGACTTTTACGCAGCCGGAGCAGGTTCTGGGCTTGAACTGGAGCTCCTGGCTCTTGACGCTGACGGTGGTGCAGGGGGGGATGGAGTGGGTAATGAACACATTGGAGCCGATGACGCTGTCCCGGCCGATGACTGTGCCGCCACCCAGGATGGAGGCGCCGGCGTAGATGGTCACATTGTCCTCGATGGTGGGGTGCCGCCGCTGGCCCCGGAGGCTCTGGCCCCCCCGGGTGGTCAGCGCGCCCAGGGTTACGCCCTGGTACAGCTTCACCCGGTCGCCGATGACGGTGGTCTCGCCGATGACGATGCCCGTGCCGTGGTCGATGAAAAAGTATTTTCCGATGGTGGCCCCGGGGTTAATGTCGATGCCGGTGACGGAGTGGGCATGCTCGGTCATGATCCGGGGGATCATGGGCACCCCCTGGGTATACAGCACATGGGCAAGCCGGTACACCGTGATGGCGAAGAGCCCGGGGTAGCAGGAGATGATCTCATCCAGGCTGAAGGCCGCCGGGTCCCCCTCGAAGAAGGCCTCCACATCCGTCTGGGCCACGGCCCGGATGGCGGGAATCTGCCGGAAGAATTCCAGACAGATTTCCTGGGCCCGCTCCTCGGCGGCGGCCGGGTCCAGGGAGCTTTTCAGCACCAGGGCCACCTGCTTGTTCAGATTGTACAGCACATCCTCGATGAGCATACTCAGGTTGTGCCGGGCGTTGTAGATCCGGTAGCGTTTGTCCCGGGAGTAGCCGGGGTAGACGATGCGCAGGAGCTTGCCGATCATGTCGATGATCAGCTCCTTGTCCGGCTGGTCGAACAGGTCCATCCGGTCGATGGCCCGGCCCTGCCGGTAATCCAGGAGAATGCTGTCCACAAGGGACTCCACGCTCTGCTCAATGGGTGTCATGGGAACCCTCCTTTACAAGCTGCCCCTCCGCCTGCCAGGTCAGGCCCTTGGGGTAGAAGAAACGAAGCTTTTCCTTCGCCACGGACATATGTACAACCTGGCCCCGGCGCAGCTCCCCGTCCAGGTTGATTGGGGTGTCCCGGTCACAGCGGATGGTAACGCGGTCGGTGCGGAAGTGGCGCACCAGGTCCGGCAGCTCCCGGTAGCGGCCGGACTTGTATTTTCCGATGATGGCGGGCACCTGGAGCCGGCTTACCTTCTTCACCAGCAGCACATCCAGAATCCCGTCGGAGGGGTCCGCCTCCGGCACCGGGTTAAAGCCGCCGCCGTAGAACCGGCCGCTGCACACGCAGACGAAGGTCAGCTCCTCGTCGATGGTCTCGCCGTTTATTTCCACCACATAATGCTCGGCAATCCCCCGGATTACGTTGACCAGGGTGCTGACCGCGTAGGCCCGGAAGCCCTGGAGCAGGGGGATGCGCTTGTAGCTGGCCACATCCGTGCCGATCCGGGCGTCCAGGCCCACGGAGCAGATGTTCAGGGCCAGGGAATCGTTGCAGCGGATCATGTCGAAGGTGGCTTCCTCCGGGTCCAGCAGCTTTTCCAACTGGAAGAAGGCCTTGGGGTCGCTGAACAGCTTCACAAAATCGTTGCCGCTGCCCCCGGAGAACACGGTGACTGCCGCATTGGGATAACCCGCCGCCCCGGCGGCTACCTCGTTGAGGGTGCCGTCGCCGCCGCAGGCGTAGATCCGGTATTCCTCCCCGGTTAACGCCGCCTCCCGGGCAAGCCTTTCGCAATGGCCCGGGGCCTGGGAAACCTCGATCCGGTAGTCCAGGTGTCTTTCGTCACAGGCCTTCCGAATGGCCGCCGTATACTCCGCCGTCCGGTCCCTGCTCCCCGCCGCCGGGTTGATGATAAATAAATGCTTCATGGTAATTCTCCCCCCAGGGAAAGAGATAAATTGGTGTTTGTAAGTGTGCGTTCCAAATTTTCTGTCATTGCGAACCAGTCCTCAGACTGGTGTGGCAATCCCCCGGTAAAACGAGGAAACGGAGCGAAAAGCGGCCTAAAATCTTGGGGGATTGCGAACCAGTGTGCGCACTGGTTCGCAATGACAGCGTTTTTTCGGCGCGACAAACACCAATTTATCCGGCAATTCCCGATTGTTTTATTTCTCTCTTCTGCCGGGGTCTGTATACATATAGTAGTCGCACTTGATCATGCCGTTGTAGAGCTTGCGTTTTTTGTCGCAGCGTTTCCCGAAGTAGTGCTCGAATTCCGGCTCGGAGGTGATGATATACTTTTTCCACCCGTCGGCGAACTTCAGGTGCCGCCCCAGGGCCACGTAGAGCCGCTGGGCGCCCTGCTGCTCCAGCATCCGCTGGCCGTAGGGGGGATTGCAGATGAGAATGCCGGACTGGGCCGGCAGATCCATTTTCGTGGCGTCCCCATCCCGGAAGGTGATCACGTCCCCCACCCCCGCCTTCCGGGCGTTGGCCATGGACAGGGATACGCACTTGGGGTCATTGTCGGAGCCCAGAATCTGGTACTTGCCGTGAAACTCCCGGTCCTTAGCCTCCTGCCGGGCATCGGCCCAGACCTGGGGGTCTGCCCAGGCAAAGCCCTCCGCCGCGAACTTCCGTCCCAGGCCCGGGGCCCGGTTTTTGGCGATCAGCGCCGCCTCGATGGGGATGGTGCCGCTGCCGCAGAAGGGGTCCCACAGGAATTCCCGGCCCCGGTACCGCGTCAGCATCACCATGGCCGCGGCCAGGGTCTCCCGCAGGGGGGCGTCGTTGCCCACGGCCCGGTAGCCCCGCTTGTGCAGCCCCGGCCCGGTGGTGTCCAGGTACAGCTGCACCCGGTCGTTCATGATGGCAAACTGGAGCTGGTATTTTGCCCCGGTTTCCGGAAGCCAGGAAACACCGTATTTTTCTCCAAGCCGCTTGGAGGCCGCTTTTTTCACAATGGCCTGGCAGTCGGGGACGCTCATAAGCTGGCTGTTTAAGCAGTGGCCCTTCACGGGGAAGGCTCCGTCCCTGGGAATATATTCCTCCAGAGGCGTCCTGTATACCCCCTGGAACAGCTCCTCAAAGGTTTTCGCCGGGAAGTCCGCCAGGACGAGCAGCACCCGCTCCCCGGTGCGAAGCGAGACGCTGGCCCGGGCCAGGGCGGCCTGATCCCCGGAAAACAGCACCCGGCCGTTCTCCACCCGGACATTTTCCAGGTTCAGCCGCCGCAGCTCGTCCCCTGCGATGCCCTCCAGGCCAAACAGCGTAGGCACGGAAAATTCATAATTCGTCATAAAACCTCCATGGTTGAATGGTCAACAGAAAGACAAATTGGGAGTTTGTCGCTCCGAAAAACGCTGTCATTGCGAACCAGCGCGCACGCTGGTGTGGCAATCCCCCAAGGATTTAGGGCCGTATTCGTTCCGTTTCCCCTCGAACCGGGGGATTGCCACACCAGTCTGCGGACTGGTTCGCAATGACACAAAACTTGAGACGCACACCTACAAACACCAATTTGTCTGACAGCGCTTTATTACGGAATGATCTTGGATTTCTTCTGATACCGCTCCTGCTCGGAGAAGACGCAGCCGCAGTATTTCTGGATGTAGAAGCCGTGCTCCCGGGCGAAGGTCTGGCCTTCCCGGAACCAGGGCCGGAAGTCCCGGTAGAGAAACTGTACCCCGTATTCCCTGGCAGCCCGCTCCGCCACCTCCCGCATGAGCTCGTGGTTCTGGTAGGGGCTGATGAACAGAGACGAGGTAAAGCTGTCGAAGCCCCCCTCCGCCGCGGCCCGGGCGGTTTCAAACAGGCGCATTTCATAGCATTTGACACACCGGCCCTCGATGTCGGAAGCCACCTCCCGGACGAAGGGCCGCAGGCCGTACTCGTCCCGGTTGATGACCTTCACCCCCACCTCGTTTGCGTATTCCAGCAGACAGTTCCGACGGGAGCGATACTCGGTGAAGGGGTGGATGTTGGGATTGTACCAGTAAAGGGTCAGGTCGAACCCGTCGGTACGCAGAATCTCCATAGGCCGGTTGGCACAGGGCGCGCAGCAAACGTGCATCAGGGTATTCATAGTCTGCCTCCAAAAGAAGATAGGAAGAATTGTACCACGAAAATGGAAAGAACGCAACGGAAAACCAAACCGGCAGTTCGGAAAATTGGTGTTTGTCGGGATGCGTCCCAAATTACCTGTCATTGCGAACCAGTCCGCAGACTGGTGTGGCAATCCCCCGGTTGAATGGAGCCAGGTAACAATTACCACCAAAAATTGCAATATCTCCCACTCTTCAGGGCGCGTTTCGGTACGTTTCCCCTCTAACCGGGGGATTGCCACACCAGTGTGCGCACTGGTTCGCAATGACAGCAAAGAACGTACAAACACCACTTTGCCGATGGCTTATTCGCTCAGGATTTCTCCCAGCAGGCCGTCCTGATGCAGGCCGGTGACGTGCACATTTCTTACCTGGTTGTGCAAATCCCTTCCCTCGGCCCAGATGCGGATATAGTTTTTCGCGTGGCCGGTGCTAAGGCTGCCTTCCTCTTCTTCAAACAGCACCTCCTGGACACTTCCCACGAGGCCTTCCCGGAAGGAACGGTTCATCTCCCGGGCCACCGCGATGGCCTCCCGGCTCCGCTGCTCCTTCACGGCGTTGCCCAGCTGCCCCGGCATATCCGCTGCGGGGGTTCCCGGGCGGCGGGAGTAGGGGAAAATGTGCATCTCGGCAAAGGCGCATTTTTGGATAAATTCCAGGCTCTGCCGGAACTCCTCCTCGGACTCCCCGGGGAAGGCCACGATCATGTCCGTGGTGACGGCGCAGCCGGGGAAGAACTTGCGCAGCAGCTGAAGGCTTTCCAAATACCGGGCGGTGTCGTACTTGCGCCGCATCCGCTCCAGAACCGTGTCGCAGCCGGACTGCATGGACAGATGGAACTGGGGGCAGAGGTTGGGATGCTTCGCCAGGGCGGCGCAGAATTCCTCGGTGACGATCCGGGGCTCCAGGGACCCCAGGCGAATCCGAAGAGAGGGCACCGCGTCGCAGATGGCCTCGATCAGCTGCCGCACCGGGGGCTTTCCGGGCAGATCCCGGCCCCAGCCCGCAATTTCGATGCCGGTAATGACAATCTCCCGGTAGCCCCGCGCTTCCAGGTCCCGGGCCTGCCGTACCGCCTCGTCCAGAGGCTCCGACCGGATGGGCCCCCGGGTGTAGGGGATGATGCAGTAGGAGCAGAAGTTCACGCAGCCGTCCTGGACCTTCAGCATGGCCCGGGTCCGCTCCTCCAGACCTCCCGCAGGCAGCACCTCGTACTCCCGCCGGGACAGGGCGTTGTCCAGCACCTCGAAAGAAGCGGCAGGAAAACTTAGGGGATTGCCACACAGGAAAGCGGACTGGTTCGCAATGACAGGATGGACGGGGGGATTCCCACGCCAGTGTGCGCACTGGCTCGGAATGACAGTTTGGGAGCGGCTTTGGACTGCTTCCAGCATTTTCTCGATGAATTCCTCCCGCTTCGCGCTGCCGCCGATCACATCCACCCCCAGCTTCCGTGCCTCCTCCGGGGCGTGCTGGGTGTAGCAGCCGCAGACGCCGATCACCGCGTCGGGATTCTCCCGGCGGCAGCGGCGGATGACGGCCCGGTTTTTCTTGTCCGCCACGGCGGTGACGGAGCAGGTGTTGATGATATAGCCGTCGCAGGGCCCCTCAAAGGAGCCGATTTCGTGGCCCCGCTCCGTTAAGAAGCGCTCCATGGCCTGGGTTTCGAACTGGTTGGTCTTGCAGCCCAGGGTATAAAAGCCAAATTTCATTGTGAATTCCACCAATAAATCATGTTATGTTTTGTGTTAATCGTCAAAACCGCCCAATTGCATTTCCGGCAAAAGGGGGGTATAATAGGCACCGTTGGAGTCGATCCGAGATTGTTCTCCTTTTTTATATAGCGTAAAGAAAGAATAATCCGCGTATCACAGACTTTTTCGGAGGCGACTTATGGAGTTTCAGGTTCGGCTGACCTGCGTTCAGGATGTTCTCGATTTCGTCACCCTGGCCACCGCCCGGCCCTTTCCCATCAGCGTGGGGGACCGTCGGCACCGGGTCAACGGCAAGAGCTTTATGGAAATGTTCTGCCTGGACTTCAGCGCCCCCATCACCGCCCGCATGGACTGCACCCGGGAGGAATTCGAAGCCTTCCGCGCCGATGCCGCCCGGTTCGAGGTGAAGGGGAGATAAATATCGGCAAGTACCGGCCGCGCCGGTATGAATGCACCGCTCTGGGAATACCTGGGGCGGGTTTTTTTGTCAGTGAACAGTGGAGTGACAAATTGGGAGTTTGTCGAATAAACGCTGTCATTGCGAGCCAGTGCGCAGGCCTTCCGTGGCAATCCCCCGGTTGAATGGAACCAGGTAACGATTACTACCAAAAATTGCAGCGGATCCCATTTTTCTGGGCACTTTTCGGTACATTTCCTCTCTAACCGGGGGATTGCGAACCAGTCTGCGGACTGGTTCGCAATGACAGGTAATTTACAACGCACACTTACAAACACCAATTTATCGTATCGATGACAACTGTCAATTAACCCCGGCAATGCAGCGGATGACCTCGCCGGCCAGGATCAGGCCCGCGGCGCCGGGGACGAAGGAGATGCTGCCGGGAATCTGGCGCTTGCCTAATCTTTCCGCCTCCTCCCGGCCCCCCTGGGGGGTCAGGGCCTCCTCCGGGGACCAGACCACCTTCACATGCTTGATGCCCCGCTTGCCCAGCTCCCGGCGCATGACCCGGGCCAGGGGGTCCATGCTGGTTTTGGCCAGGTCCTCCACCCGGAAAAGCGAGGGGTCCAGCTTGTTGCCGGTGCCCATGGAGCTGATGATGGGTGTTTGCGCCTGCGCGGCCCGCTCAATCAGCAGCAGCTTGGCGCTGACCGTGTCGATGGCGTCCACAATATAGTCATAGGCGCCCAGGTCAAAGGCGTCCGCCGTGTCCGCGTTGTAGAAAAGCTCCCAGGTTTTCACCGCGATGCCGGGATTGATGTCCAGCACCCGGCGACGGGCGGCTTCCGTCTTGGGAAGTCCCAGGGTGGAGCGGAGGGCGAAAATCTGCCGGTTCAGGTTGGACTCGCTGATGGTGTCGCTGTCCACCAGATCCAGGGCACCGACGCCGCCCCGGGCCAGGGCCTCCACCACGTAGCCTCCCACGCCTCCCAGACCGAACACGGCCACCCGGGCGTTATGGATCTTTTCCATTGCCTCGGGCCCCAGGAGCATTTGCGTCCGGGAAAATTCCTCTCCCATGGCCTCAGTCCTCGAAGGTCAGCACATCCTCGTACCGTTCCCGGAAGATGGCGTAGACTTCGTTCAGCAGCGCCTCGTCCTCCACGGCCAGGTAATTCTCGGTTTCCTCGTCCACCGGCTCCACCTGGAGGATCACCACCTGGCCGGACTCCTCCCCGGTGGGGGTGAGGATCAGATACTCCGCCCCCTGATACTCCACGCTGTCCAGATACTCGAATTCCGTTTCCTCCCCGTTTTCATCGGTGAGGGTGAGGATGTTGTCCTCCTCCTGCTGAATTTCCTGCTCCATATCCATAGTGAATACCTCCATATTTTCGTAATTTCATCACCGGAAAGACAAATTGGTGTTTGGCGGCTTCGCCTTCAAGTTTCCTGTCATTGCGAGTCAGTGCGCACACTGGCGTGGCAATCCCCTTACTTAGAGGGGAAATGTACCGAAAAATGCCCTGAAGAGTGGGAGTCACTGCGATTTTTGGTGGTAATCGTTACCTGGTTCCTTTCAACCGGGGGATTGCCACACCACTTAAGCGGACTGGTTCGCAATGACAGGTAATTTGGGACGCATCCTTACAAACTCCCAATTTGTCTCTGCGTCCAATGGCCTTATATCAGGAGAAGTATACCGCAAAGCCGAGGAAAAAGCAACCGGAAACCTTGCAAATGGAAGCCAATCGTGATAGACTTAGGATACTGATTCGATTTTACCCGAAAGAGGTTGATTCTATGTCCCGAAACCTGCTTGTGCGCCGCGCTGTGTGCCTGGTGCTGTGCGTGCTGATGCTCACCGGCTGCTCCCAGGTGCTCCCGACGGGCAATCCCGGCAAGCCTGCCGACCCGGAAACCCAGGCCACTGTCCCCACCGAAACGGAGCCCGCCCCCACCGCGCCTCCCGACGGCAATCCCAACGACGTAACCTGCAAGGGAAGCTATACCGGTTCGGGGAATGCCTCCGCTGTGGTGGCCACCGCCGGGGAGGAAACCTTGACGAACGGGCTTCTGCAGGCGTTCTACAATCTGGAGGCCGCCACCTGGTATCAAAGCGGCAGCCAGCCCGCCCCGGATTGGGATCAGGGACTGGACACCCAGCTCTGCCCCCTGGACAGCCGTCTCACCTGGCAGCAGTATTTCCTGGGCCGGGCCCTGGCCAGCTGGCACGCCTATGCGGCCCTGGTGGCGGACAGCCGGACCGCGAAGATGCCTCTGGACCCGGAGTACAAGCCTTACGATGGAAACTATGAAAAGTACATGACCGATACCATGCCTGCCATCGCCTACCTCTACGGCCGCGATCCCAGCTACAAGGTCAATTCCCTGCACCAGGCGTTTATTGACAATCTGCCCCAGACCCTTTCCGGGGCCTCGCAGCAGATGCTCGCCGCCGCGGAGCTGGCAAACTACGCCTATTCCTACTTCACCTTCTGCCGCTTCTTCTCGGAGCTGACCGAAGAGGAGCTGGACCGGCAGGCAGACGCCTTTTCCTCCGAGGAGGGCTGCACCGTGACCTTCCGGCACATTCTGGTCTCCGACGAGGAAACCGCCAATGCTCTGCTGGAGGAGTTCTCCTCCGGACGGAAGGTGGACGAGCCCCGGTTCGCGGTGCTGGCCAACGCCAACTCCCTGGACGAGGGCACCCGTCTGGACGGAGGGCTCTACGCCGGGATTGCCCCGGGGCAGCTGGCGAAGGAGCTGGATACATGGCTCTTTGACCCGGCCCGGACAGCCGGGGACACCGCCGTGGTGAAAACGGAGCTGGGATACCACGCGGTATACTTCTCCGGCCGGGAGGACAATTCCGCGGCCCTGGCCCAGCGCGCCGCCTGGCTGGAAAAGGACACCTCCCTGGTCCGCACCCTCCGGGAGGCCATGCCCATAAAGGTAACCTACAGCGCCATCACCCTGTCTGAGCCCGATACCTCCATCGGCTATGCCCAGGCCCTGTACCCGGACATTGCCCATGAGCAGATTCCCGACATTCCTCTGTACATCCAGCAGGATTATACCGAGGCCAAGTACGGCGCCTTCCCCCTGGTGTCCTGGGGCTGCGGCATCACCACCTTAGCCATGTTTGCCAGCTATATGGCGGATGAATACCTGACCCCGCCGGTGCTGGCGGCCCGCTATGGCTCCTACTGCCACCGCTCCGGAACCGACGCGTCCCTGATCAGCGACAGCGCCCCGGAGCTGGGCTATTACGTACTGACAACCTCCTATGAGTGGCGCGAGGTGGAGGAATACATGCAGCAGGGCCGCAAGGCGATCTGCCTCCAGCACAAGGGCTATTTCACCCGGGGCGGACACTATCTGGTGCTGCGCAGCCTCAACGACGACGGCACCGTGAGCATCCGGGATTCCAACCTGTATAACTATGGCAAGCTTCACCCCCACAAGGACGACCACTTCCCTTGGTCGAAAATCATTCCCAGCGGCGTCAACTACTGGGTATTCCAGGATAAGATCACCCGAATTCCCGCCTGCAGCCGCTGCGGCGAAAACGGCGCTCCCCAGGGCCTGCTCCAGTCGGAGTACCTGTGTCCCCGGTGCCTCACCGCCCTGTCCCGCCGGGGCGACTTCCTCTCCGCCTGCCCCGCGTTCTGAGAACCCCACCCCGGCCGTAAGCGGCAAATTGTTGTTTGTCGAAAATATGCTGTCATTGCGAGCCAGTGCGCACACTGGCGTGGCAATCCCCCAAG
>JBJEYY010000206.1:0-7676 GCA_051887095.1 Faecousia sp.
TAAATCCTTGGGGGATTGCCACGCCAGTGTGCGCACTGGCTCGCAATGACAGCGCTTTCCGGCGCGACAAACACCAATTTACCGCTCCATTGAATTGTCAGCTGTCAATTGTCAATTCGTTTACTCCACGCCTCTGAGGTACAGGCCTCTGGTGCAGGCGCCGGGGTCGAAGGGGACGGGGCTCAGGTATTCCTGGAGCACCCGGTCCACTTCCTTGGCGTTTTCCGTGGTGAAGTACAGCCGCACGGCCCACAATCCCAGCTTGGCCAGGTCGTCCTGCCGGTCCAGCCAGCTCAGCTTCTTGCCGTTGAGCAGCACATTGCGGCAGCTGGCGCCGTCGCGGATGATGGGGAACTCCGCCCCGGTCTTGTCCGTCAGCTTGGTCTGGGCCTGGGTGGTGCCGCAGACGCATTTGCCCGTGCGGTTTTTTATCAGGCACTGCTCCGTCAGCATCAGCGGCAGCCGTCCGTAGCAAATAAGCTCCGTGTTCACCGCTTTGCTCAAGTCCCGGATCTGGGGCAGGGTCAGCTCGAAGCTGGCAGTGGCGGAGGCCAGCTCCAGATTTTTCAGCACCTCCATGGAGGCGGAGTTGAAGATATTCAGGCCGAAGTCCCCATGGATGCGAAGCCCGGCTTCCCGGGCGGGGATCAGCAGGCCCAGATTGCCCACCAGCACATCTTTAAGGCCCATTTCCGCCAGCTCCCGCAGCTGGGAGGTTATCTGGGGCAGCTCCCGGTCGTGGACGATCCGGGGCAGCACCGCTGCCACCCGTCCCCGCTGAATCAGAGACCTTGCCAGCCGGGGGCTGGACACCATCACGTGCAGCGGTACGTAAAGCATGGCGCAGGAGCTGTTTAACAGCGTGGGGGTCAGCTGCTCCCGGGAGGTGACCTGGATGGTCAGCCCGGGAATGCCCTTGGGGTTGGGGTATTTGGGCAGAGGCTTGGCCCGGCGCAGGGCGTGCTCTTCATGCCGGGCCCGGAGGGCGGTGAGCTGATTGAGCACATCCCGGCGCATGGCGTTGATGGCCGAGGCGGGGATGATGAGCCCCGGGTCCACCTGGGTGCGGACCTCCACACAGCGGTAGGGGGTGCCCCCGGTTTTGGCGATGCGCTGGGCCAGCATTTCGCCGGTGAGCATCACGCTGCGGGCCGGCTCCGGCATGGGGCCCTCCACCCGGCACATACGGCCCTGGGGGTCCGTCACCGTCAGGGAGCTTCCCTGGGCGGTGACAACGCCCCGGAAGCGCACATCCACAAGCTGGGTTTCCCCGGCCTCGTAGGAGGCCCGGGCGGCCTGGAGGAATTTGGGGTCCATTTCGGTATCCTCCCGGATGCCCAGCATCGCTTTATCCACCTTGCCCACATAGTAGCCGTCGGTGAAGCCCTGGCGGTTGAAGGCGGAGGTGAGCAGCTCCATCATGGCGGGGGTTACCCGCATCTCATCCAGGGCCTTGCGGTACACGGCGGTGACCGTGGCCACGTACTCCGGCCGCTTCATCCGGCCCTCCAGCTTCAAGGACGCCACACCCATGGCCTCCAGCTCCTGGAGGTACTGTACCAGGCAGTTGTCCTTCAGGCTCAAGGGGTATTTGTCCTGCCAGTGGGTGTAGCCGTAGCTCTGGCGGCAGGGCTGGGCACAGCGGCCCCGGTTGCCGGAGCGGCCGCCGATGGCGGCGGACAGGTAGCACTGGCCCGAATAGCACATGCACAGCGCCCCGTGGACGAAGACCTCGATCTCAATGGGGGACTGGGCGCAGATATAGCGGATTTCCTCCCGGCTCAGCTCCCGGCTGAGCACCACCCGGCGGATGCCCATGGCGGCGCACAGCTGCACCCCGGGCAGAGAGTGGACGGTCATCTGGGTGGAGCCGTGGACCGGAATTTTCGGGGCGATCTGGCGGCACAGCTGCACGACGCCCAGGTCCTGGACGATGAAGGCGTCCACGCCGCAGCTGGCCCCCTGGCGGATCAGCTCTTCCACCTTAGGGAGCTCCCGGTCGGATACCAGGGTGTTGATGACCAGGTGCACAGCGACCCCCCGGATGTGGCAGTATTTCACCGCCTCGGGCAGGGTTTCCGGGGTGAAGTTCTTGGCGCTCTGCCGGGCGTTGAAGGCGCCCACGCCCAGATACACGGCGTTAGCCCCATTCTGCACCGCCGAGCGCAGGGACTCCATGGAGCCCGCCGGGGATAGTAATTCGATCATACACTCTCTCTCCAATATGGTATACTTATGCGCATTATACCATAAACCAACCCAAACTTCCACCCCTTCGCCGCGGAATTCAAAAGAAATTCAAGAAAAATTCACAGCAGACGCCCCTGCTCCCTAAGTTGGCAGACAGATAGATTGGTGTTTGTAGGGGCGCATCCCATATTTCCTGTCATTGCGAACCAGCGCGCACGCTGGTGTGGCAATCCCCCCGTTGAATGGAACCAGGTAACGATTACTACCAAGAACCGTAATAATCCCCTGTTTTTCTGGGTGCTTGTCGGTACATTTCCCCTCTAACCGGGGGATTGCCACGCCAGGTAAGCAAACTGGCTCGCAATGACAGCATATATTCGACAAACACCAATTTGTCTCGGCCTCGGGGGTGGGGGAATCTTTTCTTGCTTTTTCCCTACGATTATGGTAACATGGTGTAATAAAATCGATACTCTTTGGGAAGGAGGGAATGCCTTGAAGCGGCGTTTGGCGCTTGTTTTTACGGTCATCGCGCTGCTGAGCGCGCTGGTTTTGCCGGTATCGGCGGAAAATACCGCCTCCCGGGTGGATGCTTACTGCACCGTATTCTCCAATGGAGACTGCCAGGTGAATCTGACGGTGACGCTGCGGCTGGAGGCCGCCCAGGATACCCTCTATTTCCCCCTGCCGGGAAATGCCACGGATGTCTCCCTCAACGGCGCCGGGGCCCGGACCTCCAAAACCGGCTCCACCGTGGATGTGGACGTGAGCCGGGTGGTCAGCGGCCTGGTGGGCGAGTTTTCCCTGCGGATTGACTACACCATCCCCGATGTGGTGAAGGTGGTGACCGACGAGAAGACCAGGGAGCGGTCGCTGCAGCTGGAGCTGCCCCTGCTCAGCGGGTTTTCCTATCCGGTGGATTATCTGTCCTTCGTGGTGGTGCTGCCCTCCAACGTGACGGTGAATCCCCGCTTCTCCAGCACCTACCGGCAGACCGGCATTGACTCGGATCTGGCCTATGTGACAAACGGCAACATGATTACCGGCACCAGCAAGGCCCAGCTCAACGACCACGAGGCGGTCCTCATGACCCTGGACGCCCCCAGGGAAATGTTCCCCGGGGTTAACATCTCCCTCCGGGAGGGAAACCCCGAGCTGAAGCCCATGCTGATCCTCATCGGTGTGGCGCTGCTGTACTGGCTGCTGTTTCTTAGGACCTGGCCCCTGGTCCGGACCCGCAGCGTCAGCCCGCCCCAGGGCATCACCGCCGGAGAGCTGGGGTGCCACCTGACCCTGGCGGGGGGCGATCTGACCATGATGGTTATGACCTGGGCCCAGCTGGGGTATCTCACCATCCGTTTGGACAGCCGGGGCCGGGTGATGCTCCACAAACGGATGGACATGGGCAACGAGCGCAGCGCCTTTGAGGTGCGGGTGTTCAAGATGCTCTTTTCCGGCCGGAATGTGCTGGACGCCACCGGCGGTGTCTATGCCAAGCTGTGCCAGAAGGTGGCCCGGATGATCCCCGGGGAGAAGGCCATCTACCGCTCCAGCTCCGGCAACATCAAGCTGTTTCGCTGGATCTGCTGCGCCAGCCATGTGTTCTGCGGCATCTGTGTGGCCATGAATATGACGGTCATTCCCGTGCTGCAGGTGATTCTTGCCGTTGGCCTGGGGGCCCTGGGGGCCATCACCGCCTGGCTGATTCAGGAAATGGCCTACCGGACCCACCTGCGGGGCAAGGTGCCGGTGTACATCGGCTTTGTGTGCATTGCCATCTGGATTGTGCTGGGAATTCTGGCGGGCCAGGTGTGGATCCCGCTGTGCAGCGCTCTGGGCCAGAACCTGCTGGGCTACTTCGCCGCCTACGGCGGCCGCCGCAGCGACACGGGCCGCCACGATGCCGCCCTGATCCTGGGTTTGCGGGCCTACTTAAAGAACATCAGCAAGTCCGACCTGAACCGGCTGCTGGAGCAGGACCCGGACTACTTCTTCCAGCTGGCGCCCTACGCCCTGGCTCTGGGTGTGATCCGGCCCTTCGCGAAGAATTTCGGGAACCGGCCCATCGAGCAGTGCCCCTACATCGTCACCCGGGTGCAGGGCCGCCGGACCGCCGGGGAATGGGCGGACCTTCTGTCCCAGGTGGCCGACGCCATGGACGAACGCCACCGCCGCATGATGGTGGAGCGCTGGACCGCCGTCCGCTTCCGCTGAATACCCCAACCGCCGGAGCCCGCTCCGGCGGTTCTTTTCGGAAAGAGCGCACAGAGATAAATTGTTGTTTAGCGTAGCAAAAAACGCTGTCATTGCGAACCAGCGCGGAGGAGTGTGCGCACTGGCTCGCAATGACATAAAACTTGAGGCGAAGCGACAAACAACAATTTACCTGAGCTGTACCGGTCGAGGGGCCCAAAGGATGTTGGACAACTGCCCAGAGTACGTAACGCATTGGCCGCCGGCCTTGCCGGCAAACAACAATTTATCGTCCTGTCCCTCCGCTGGAGCCGATGTTGACAGGGGGCGGGGGATGTGGTATCATTTGGGAAAAGGCCGGGGGTGCCCCGGGGCTGAAAGGAGCGTAATCATGATCTCTATGGAAATTTGCCGGAAGGTACTGGGCAGGGCCCTGGCCACCGGTGCGGACTACGCGGAGATTTTCGCGGAGAACACCACCAATCATCTGATCAGCATGATCGCGGACAAGGTGGACGACGTGAAGGACGCAGTGGTGGCGGGGGCCGCCGTCCGGGTGTATAAGGGGCTGCGCAGCGTCATGGCCTCCACTGTGGACACCTCGGAAGCCGGGCTGCTCTCCTGTGCGGACAAGGCCGCCGAGGCTCTGGGCCAGGGCAGCGCCCAGATTGACATTGTCCTGAACGAGCGGCTTTTCGGGGACATCCACCCCATCCGGATTGTGCCCAGCACCGTGGGCAACCGGGAGAAGGTGGCCATCCTCAAAGAGGGCTATTTTGCCGCCCGGGAGTATGATTCCCGGATCACCCAGGTGTCCGGACGGCTGCTGGATGTGGATCACAACATCCTCATTGCCAATTCCGAGGGGCTCTATGCCCAGGACCGGCAGATCAGAACCCGGATGATGGTCAGCGCTGTGGCGGAGGTAAATGGGGAGACCCAGACCGGCTCCTGCAATCCCGGCCGCCGTCAGGGCCTGGAAATGTTTGAGGAAGTGAATCCCAGGGACGTGGGCATCCACGCGGCAAAGCAGGCCGTCACCATGGCCGGGGCGGGCTACTGCCCGGCAGGCGTGATGACCGTGGCCATTGAGAACGGCTTCGGCGGCGTCATCTTCCACGAGGCCTGCGGCCACTCCCTGGAGGCCAGCTCCGTTGCCTACAACCAGTCCCAGTTCGCCGGCAAGCTGGGCCAGAAGATCGCGAGCAGCAAGGTCACCGCCATCGACGACGGCACCATTCCCAACGCCTGGGGCTCCATCAACATCGACGACGAGGGCACCCCCGCCCAGCGGAAGGTGCTGATTGAGAACGGCGTGCTGAAAAGCTACATGGTGGACAAGTTCAACGGACGGCGGATGGGCCTTCCCTCCACCGGCTCTTCCCGCCGGGAAAGCTACGCCTACGTACCCACCTCCCGGATGACCAATACTTACATCGCCCCCGGCGAAGATCGCAACGAGGATATCATTTCCTCTATCGAGTACGGCCTCTACGCCAAGGAGATGGGCGGCGGCAGTGTGAACCCGGTGACCGGGGAGTTCAACTTCGCCGTCAACGAGGGCTACATGGTGCGAAACGGCAAAATCTGCGAGCCTGTCCGGGGGGCCAGCCTGGTGGGCAAGGGCAGCGAGATTATTCAGAACATTGACATGGTGGGTACGGATCTGGACATGGGCCAGGGCATGTGCGGCTCCTCCAGCGGCAGCGTTCCCACCAATGTGGGCCAGCCCCTGATCCGGGTGTCCCGGATCACCGTGGGCGGCAGATAAGGAGGGAGAAACATGGATTTTCAGCAGTTTAAAACCGCCGTCATCGCCCGCTGCGCCGAACTGGGCGTGACGGAATACGAGCTTTACTACCAGGCCGCGGAGTCCGTTTCCTGCGATGCCTTCCAGCACGAGATCAGTGAGTTCAAGAGCTCCTCCGAGGGCGGCGTGTGCCTGCGCTGTGTGTGGGGCGGCCGGATGGGATACGCCTCCACGGAGAGCCTGACGGCGGCTGGGGCCCGGGCGCTGGTGGATCGGGCGGTGGACAACGCCTCGGTGCTGGAAAGTGACGATCCGGTGCTGCTGGCGGAGGGGGGCCAGACCTATGGGGTGGCTTCTCCCTCGGACTGCGCCATGCCTGAGACCGATGCCCTGGTCGCCCGGGTGCTGCAGGTGCAGGAGCAGCTGTACGCTTCCGACAGCGCCGTTGTGGACGGCTGCCAGACCGAGGCGCTGGCGGAGCGATCCAAGGTGGCCATCTGCAACTCCCGGGGGCTGGATTTAAGCTATGAAACCGTGCTTTCCGGCCTGGTGGCGGTGAGCGTGGTGTCCGATGGAAAGGAAATGGCCAACGAGTACGCGGTGAAGCTGGGGAATCTGGAAACAATCGATTCTGAGGCCCTGACGAAGAAGGCTACCTCCGATGCCCTGCGGAAGCTGGGCGGCGGTCCTGCCCCCACGGGCAAGTATCCGGTATTTTTCTCCCCGGAGGCCATGAGCGATCTGCTGGCCACCTTCTGCGCCGTGTTCTCCTCGGAGAATGTCCAGAAGGGCCTGAGCCGCCTGAAAGACAAGGAGGGCAGCGTCATTGCGTCTCCCATGGTCACCCTGGTGGACGACCCCTTCTACCCGGGCAGTCCCCTGCAGCGACCCTTCGACGCGGAGGGCTCCCCCACTCACCGGAAGAACGTCATTGAAGGCGGTGTGCTGAAAACGCTGCTGTACAACCTGAAAACCGCCGCCGTTGCGGGAAAGCAGACCACCGGCAACGCATCCAAATCGGGCTACGACGCCCCCGTGGCGGTGCGGCCCTTCACCATGTACCTGGTCTCTGGAACGCACAGCCGGGAGGAGCTGCTGTCCGGGGTGGAACAGGGCGTACTGATCAACTCCCTGGGCGGCCTTCACGCGGGGGCCAATCCCATCACCGGTGATTTCAGCCTGCAAAGCGCGGGCTTCCTGGTGGAAAACGGCGTCCTCACCGAAAGCGTCAAGTCCTTCACCGTGGCGGGAAATTTCTATGACCTGCTGAAAAACATCACCGCTCTGGCCTCGGACCTGGAGACCCCGGGCATGGGCTCCTTCGGCTCCCCCACCGTGCGGGTGGACGGCCTGACCATCGCGGGTAAGTAAAGATTCGCCGCCGGAGGGAATTCCCTCCGGCGGTTTTGCATGCCCATTGCCCCGGAGCATGGCCGGTCGGACAGTTGGGGAATCCGTTCAGGAGCGGTTCGGTAAATTGGTGTTTGCTGAATATACGCTGTCATTGCGAGCCAGTGCGCACACTGGCGTGGCAATCCCCCGG
>JBJEYY010000207.1:0-33115 GCA_051887095.1 Faecousia sp.
ACCGCCAAGAACCGTAACAATCCCCGTATTATTCGGGTGCTTTTCGGCACATTTCCCCTCTAACTGGGGGATTGCCACACCAGTCTGAGGACTGGTTCGCAATGACAGGTAATTCGGGACGCATCCCCACAAACACCAATTGATCGGTTTCTTTTCAGACTACAAAAAAGGAGTGAGCCCTTTGGAAAATAAAACCGCCGCGGTTAAAATGCGGAACATCACCAAGCGGTTCGGAACCACTCTGGCCAATGACCGGGTGTGGCTGGATATCTACAAGGGGGAGATTCTGGCCCTGCTGGGGGAAAACGGCAGCGGCAAGACGACCCTGATGAACATGCTCTCCGGCATTTATTTCCCGGACGAGGGGCAGATCTTCATCAATGACGAGGAGGCCCTGATCCGCTCCCCCAAGGACGCCTTCCGCTACGGCATCGGCATGATTCATCAGCACTTCAAGCTGGTGGATGTGCTGACCGCCGCCGAGAATATCATTCTGGGCCTGAAAGAGCCGGGGCGGCTGGACATGGACAAGGTAGCCCGGAGGGTGAAGGAAATCTGTGACAGCTACGGCTTTGACGTGGATCCCAACCAGAAGATCTACACCATGTCCGTTTCCCAGAAGCAGACCGTGGAGATCGTCAAGGCTCTCTACCGGGGGGCGGACATCCTGATCCTGGACGAGCCCACCGCCGTGCTGACCCCCCAGGAAACCGACAAGCTGTTCGCCGTGCTGCGCAGCATGCGCGACGACGGGAAGGCTATTGTCATCATCACCCACAAGATGCATGAGGTGGAGGAGCTGTCTGACCGGGTGGCGATCCTCCGCCACGGCCAGTTCGTGGGCGATATGCTTACCAGCATGACCAACGCCCAGGAAATGACCAACATGATGGTGGGCCGTCCGGTGACGCTGAACATCGACCGGCCCGACCCGGTGGACCCCAAGCCCCGGATCATCGTGGAGGGGCTCACCGTCCGGGACCCCGAGGGGACCGTCAAGCTGGACAACGTCAGCTTCACCGCCAACAGCGGCGAGATTTTGGGTATCGCGGGTATCTCCGGCTGCGGCCAGAAGGAGCTCCTGGAGGCCATCGCAGGGCTGCAGCCCGCGGAAAAAGGAAGCATCTGCTATGTGGGAAACGATGGTGTCCGGGAGGAGCTGATCGGAAAGGATCCGCTTAGCATTGCCGCCATGGGCGTGTGCCTGTCCTTCGTGCCGGAGGACCGGCTGGGCATGGGCCTGGTTGGCAGCATGGACCTGACGGACAATATGATGCTGCGCTCCTTCCGCAAGGGCCGTTCCTTCTTCACCGACCGGAAGAATCCCCGGGTCCTGGCGGAGAAGGTGGTGAAGGAGCTGGAGGTCAATACCCCAGGGGTTTCCACACCGGTGCGCCGTCTCTCCGGCGGCAATGTCCAGAAGGTGCTGGTGGGCCGGGAAATTGCCTCCGCTCCCAGTGTGCTGCTGACCGCCTACGCGGTGCGCGGCCTGGACATCAACTCCTCCTATACCATCTATGATCTGATCAACAAGCAAAAAAAATCCGGTGTGGCTGTGGTCTTCGTGGGCGAGGACCTGGATGTGCTGCTGGAGCTGTGCGACCGGATTCTGGTGCTCTGCGGCGGAAAGGTCAGCGGAATTGTGGAGGGCCGGGGCGCTTCCAAGCCCGAGGTCGGCATGATGATGACACGTCTGGGAGGGAAAACCAATGGCTAAACAATCGGGCGGCAGGAACGTCCTTCATATTTCCAAGCGGGGGGCCCTGCCCTGGTACCAGGCCTGGGCCATCCGGGGCGCAGCCATTGTGCTGGCGCTGATTGTAAGCGGCGTGTTCACCGCCGCCCTCACCGGGCTGAATCCCCTGGGGGTTTACGCTACCATGATTCAGGGCGCCTTCGGTACGGAGCGGAAGGTCTGGATTCTGGGTCAGAATCTGGCGATTCTGCTGTGCGTTTCCCTGGCGGTGACCCCAGCGTTCAAGATGCGCTTCTGGAACGTGGGCGGCGAGGGCCAGATTCTCATCGGCGGTCTTGCCACCGCGGCCTGCATGATCCTGCTGGGGGATAAAATCCCCAACTGGCTGCTGATCATCGTAATGGTGGTGGCCAGCGTCCTGGCAGGGGCCATCTGGGGCGGAATTCCCGCCATCTGCAAGGCCAAGTGGAACACCAACGAAACATTGTTCACCCTGATGATGAACTATGTGGCGACCCAGCTGGTGGCCTTCATGGTCATCGTGTGGGAGGTGCCCAAGGGCGCGGGTAAAATTGGCATCATCAACCAGAACACCTGCGCCGGGTGGCTGCCCCAGATCGGCAGCTACAAATACCTGCTGAACATCCTGATTGTCGCGGTGCTGACGGTTGTGATGTACTTCTACCTGACCCGGTCCAAGCAGGGCTACGAGATTTCCGTGGTGGGCGAGAGCGAGCGCACCGCCCGGTATGTGGGCATCAAGGTGGGCAAGGTGATTGTGCGCACCATGATGATCTCCGGGGGACTCTGCGGTCTCGCGGGACTGCTGCTGGTGGGAGGAACGGATCACACCATCACCACCACCATCGCCGGAGGCCGGGGCTTTACGGCGGTTATGGTTGCCTGGCTTGCCAAGTTCAACCCCCTGGTCATGGTGTTTACCAGCTTTTTGCTGGTGTTCTTAAGCCGGGGCGCCAGTGAGATTACCACCATCTATGGTCTGAACCATTCCTTCGGCGATATCCTCACGGGAATCATTCTGTTCTTCATCATCGGAAGCGAGTTCTTCATCAGCTATCGCCTGAGCTTCCTTAAGAATACCAAGAAGGGGGCGTAAATCATGTTTGACTTTGTTTCCTTTTTCCCCCGGGCTGTGATGCAGAGCATCCCGCTGCTCTACGGCGCCACCGGCGAAACCCTGACGGAGAAATCCGGCAACCTGAACCTGGGTATTCCGGGCATCATGTACGTGGGCGGCATCTGCGGCGTCATCGGCGCGTTCTTCTATGAGCAGAGCGGAAGCGTCAATGGGTTTCTGGCGGTGATGATTCCGCTGCTGTGCTGCCTGATGGGGTCGCTGCTCATGGGCCTGCTGTACTGCTTCCTCACCGTGACCCTCCGGGCCAACCAGAACGTGACGGGCCTTGCCATGACCACCTTCGGCGTGGGCTTCGGCAATTTCTTCGGAGGCTCCCTGATCAAGCTCACCGGCTCCGATGTTCCCTCCATTGCCCTGTCTGCCACCAGCAGCTTTTTCCGGAAGAGCCTGCCCTTCGCGGACAAGCTGGGGGCCTTCGGAAAGATGTTTTTGTCCTACGGGTTTCTGGCCTACCTTGCCATTGTCATCGCGCTGATTTCCTCCTACATTCTCCGGCATACCCGGGTGGGCCTGCAGCTGCGGGCTGTGGGCGAGAGCCCTGCCACGGCGGACGCGGCGGGCATCAACATCACCCGCTACAAATTCGTTGCTACCTGTGTGGGCAGTATGATCGCGGGCCTGGGCGGACTGTACTACGTCATGGACTACGCCTGCGGCGTGTGGTCCAACGATGCCTTCGGCGACCGGGGCTGGCTGGCCATTGCCCTGGTAATCTTCACCATCTGGCGGCCCAATGTGGGCATTCTGGCCTCCATCCTCTTCGGCGGACTGTACATCCTGTATCTGTTCGTGCCTACCGGAACGAATCTTGCCGTGAAGGAGCTGTACAAGATGCTGCCGTATGTGGTGACCATTGTGGTGCTGATCGTCACCAGCATGCGCAACAAGCGGGAGAATCAGCCCCCCGAAAGCCTGGGCGTTCCCTACTTCCGGGAGGAACGGTAGAATTCCATACAAAAAAACCGCAATCGGATTGCCAGCGCATCCGATTGCGGTTTTTTGATGCCGATGAGTTCGACAAATTGTTGTTTAGCGCAACAAGAAATGCTGTCATTGCGAGCCAGTGCGCACACTGGCGTGGCAATCCCCCAAGGATTTAGGGCCGTTTTCGTTCCGTTTCCCCATTTTACCGGGGGATTGCCACACCAGTCTGAGGACTGGTTCGCAATGACATATAACTTGGAACGTATACTGTAAACAACAATTTTTTTGACTGATTCATGTTGTGGGGTCAGGGCTGGGGGCGGAAGGTGATTTTGCCGGTTTCGGGGTCCATGGCGTCCACGATGGCCAGGGATTCCAGGCGGTAGCCCAGGTTCCGGATGACCTTGCCGCCGATCTGGAAGCCCTTCTCCACGGCGATGCCCAGGCCCTCCACGGTGGCACCGGCGGACTCGGCAATGGAAATCAGGCCCTGGAGGGCGCAGCCGTTGGCGAGAAAATCGTCGATAATCAGAACATGGTCCTCGGGCCCCAAGAATTTCTTGGACACGATGACCTGGTTTTTGTTCTTGTGGGTGAAGGACTCCACCTCCGCCACATACATTTCGCCCTCGATGTTGATGGACTTGGACTTTTTGGCGAATACCAGGGGAACGCCGAACTCGTTGGCTACGGGGTAGGCGATGGCGATGCCCGAAGCCTCGATGGTCAGCACCTTGGTGATGGGCCGGTCCGCGAAGCGGCGGTGGAATTCCCGGCCGATCTCATTGAGCAGGGAAATATCCATCTGATGGTTCAGAAAGCTGTCCACCTTCAGCACATTACCCGGCTTCACAATGCCGTCCCGGGCGATTCTCTCTTCCAGAAAATTCATTGGGGGATCCTCCTTCTATTTTTGCGGTTACAGAAACGGTCTGTAGACCAGCTTCGCCAGAACTCTGGCGGGAAATTCACCGAACAGGGCTTCGGATTTCTTATAGATCCGGTATCTGCGCTGGGCGGCGGGTGGGAGCAGGTACTCCATGCGGCCCTCCATCTTCTGCTGGCAGGGACGGCACATTCCGCAGCACTCCCCACGCAGGGGCTCATGGCAGAACCAGATCATTGCCATGATGTCTTCATAGCCCCAGGCGCGGATGTTCTCGGCCATTTCATCCTCGGTGATCTGGATGATGGGAAAACGGAAATTGCCCATGACCAGAGCGCACTCCCGGGTGGAGTGCTCCCGGTCCAGCACCATGACGCCGCCGTCGTCCATGAGCGCACCGTTTTTCAGAATGGTGGCCCGGCAGCCCACTGTTTTTTCGTGGTTGGCCTTTTCGATGCCCAGCTCCAGACCCGGGTGCTCCAGGGAAAGCCGTGCCAGCCAGTCGTACTGGTCGCCCAGGGAGCCGGACTGGGAAAGCAATCTGTAAGCCTGGGTAATCTCCGGGTTTTCCGGGATGGAGGCGATGTCAATGCTGAGGACGGGGAGAATCCGGGCCTTTGTCTCCGGGCGCTTTTCCAGGGCGTCCAGGATCCTGGACATGGCCTGCTGCTCCACCGGTGTGCTGGGCCGCTCCGGGTCGAGGCAGTAAATGGGACGGACGGTGACCGACCTCCGGGACAGCTCCACCAGCCGGTAGGTAGAGTCCCAGCCGCCGGTCCACAGCAGTTCAATGACGTTTTGCGGATTGGAAATGGTGTCCATATGTGTTTCCTTCCTTCCATGGGCGATCAGGATTTGCAGCAGCAGACTTTTGTAAGCGAACAGATAAATTTGTGTTTACACTACACGTTCCAAATCTCCTGTCATTGCGAACCATTCCGCTTAAGTGGTGTGGCAATCCCCTGGTTAGAGGTAAAATGTATCGACAATCGCCCTACTGAGTGGGGAAACCTTACGATTTTTGGCGGTAATCGTTACCCGGTCCCATTCAATCGGGGGATTGCCACGCCAGTGTGCGCACTGGCTCGCAATGACAGCAGAAACGTACAAACACCAATTTGCCGCTCAGAGGGAATCAGGCGGCTTCGGTGGCCTGGGTGGGTTCGGTGGGCTGGGTCAGGAGCTTCTCGGGATTGTGGACCAGGTCGTAGTAATACTGGTCCCGGGCCTCCTGGGCGGCGGCCAGATACTCCTGGGAGGCGGTGAGGCCGTCACCCACAATGGCCATGGTGCGGTCGAAGGATTTTTCCGCGGAGGCGAACATGGCATCCGTCAGAGAATAGACTTCCTGCCACTGCTCCCGGGTGGCGGGGTCCAGGGGGAGAATGTTGTATTCCATTCGCCCATAGGTGGAGTGCCGGTTGACCCAGCAGGGGATCAGGTCCACATTCTGCAGGTACACGGTGCCATCGGAATACTTGCAGAAGGTGACGCTGAACAGGACGCCGTCCTCGGTGTGGGCGGTGGAAATGCTGGCGATGTTGCCCATCCGCTGGTTGGAAACGGCGTTGCCCATGGAGTACAGGCACACGGTTTTGTGCTCCGGGTCCACGGTACTCTGCAGCAGGGAAATGGGCTGAATCACATGGGGGTGGCCCCCGATGATTACATCAATGCCTAAATCGCATAGCTTCTGGGAAATCTCCTTCTGCTGGTCGCTGGCGTAGGTCTGGTACTCATTGCCCCAATGAATGTACATGATGGTGGCTTCGGCTCCTTCGGTCTCCATCTGCTGGAGGTAGCCGTCCACCTCGGTGTAGAAAGCGTCCAGGCTGTCCGCGTGGAAGTAGTTGCAGATGCCGGTTTCGGCGATGTGGGGCATGCCGTTGAGGGAGGGGGATCCCTCGGCGTTGACGGAGTAGGCGTAGGTATAGCAGAGCATGCCGATTTTGATGCCGTTGATCTCCTGAATGGAGTATTTGGGCTCATCGGCGCTCTTCATGGTGCCCAGGGTTACAAGTCCCGCGTCCCGGACGGTGTCGATGGTGCGCTTGTAGCCCACGATTCCGGTATCGTAGCTGTGGTTGTTGGCGGTGAGCAGCATGTCAAAGCCCGCCGTGCGCAGCCCGGTGACGATCTCGTCGGGGCAGTTGAAATTGGGGTAGCCGTGGTAGGGATAGCCGTTGTCCGTACCGCAGAGGGTGGTTTCCAGATTGGCCACCGCCAGGTCCGCGGCGGAGGTGTAGGGGCTGACGTAGCGGAAAATGGGGTCGAAATTATAGCTGCCGTCAGTCTGCAGTCCGGAGTCGACGACGGGCATGTGCATGAGCACATCGCCGGTGGAGGTGATGGTGGCGGTGCTGACCACATGCTCCGGCTCCGGCAGGGTGGGCTCCGTGGTTGGCTCGGTGGTGGGGTCCGTCCGGTCCGGCTGCGGCAGGGTGACGGAGCTTCCGGCGGCATCCAGCTGGGGGACGTGGTTGGGCATGTCGATGCACAGCCAGATCATCAGGCCGCTTCCCGCTGCGAACAGCAGAATCAGGATAATCAGCGCAGCAATGGTGCCGGTGTGTTTGCGGGGGGTACGGGACATTCGGGAACCTCCTTCATAGGTATGGGGGTGGATTTCTTTCTGTTGGGAGATAAATTGTTGTTTAGCGCTCCAAAAAAAACACTGTCATTGCGAGCCAGTGCGCACACTCCTCCGCGCTAAGAGCCGCCTTCGGCGGTTGCGCTCTGGACGCGCCTGCGGGCGCAGTGGCGTGGCAATCCCCGAAGAATTTAGGGCGGTTTTCGTTACGTTTCCCCTTTTTACCAGGGGATTGCCACACCAGTCTGCGGACTGGTTCGCAATGACAGAAAACTTTGAACGTGTAGTGTAAACAACAATTTATCTTTTTTATCTGTCACTTATCATCCAGCAGGTAGTGGACGGAGTGGAGGGTGTGTCCGCCGCTGATGTAGAAGCGGGGGACCCGGCGGCTGATGCCGCAGACGAATTCATAGTTGAAGCTGTCCGCCGCGGCGGCAATCTGCTCCACGGTGATCCGCGCGTCCCCGGAACAGCCCACTAAGGTTACGGGATCGTCCAGGGCAACGCCGGGGATGTCTGTAACATCCACCATCATCTGGTCCATGCAGACCCGGCCCAGGATGGGGGCTTTCGCGCCTCGGATCAGCACGTGGAATTTCCCGGAGAGGCTTCTGCGGTAGCCGTCGGCATAGCCCACGGGGATGGTGGCCACCAGCGTGGGGCGGGATGTGACGAAGGTGCCGCCGTAGCTGATCTCCCGGCCTGGCTCTAACAGCTTCAGGTGGGTAATCCGGGTGACCCACTGCAGGGCAGGCTCCAGATGCAGAAGGGCGGGGGAAACCTCGTCACTGGGGTACATGCCGTAGGTTACAATGCCGGAACGCACCATTTCGTATCGGCATGGGAAATTCATGAGCCCTGCCGAATTGTCCAGGTGGCGGATGGGAATCTCCACCCCACGAAACCGGAGCATGGCATCAAAGGCATCGAACAGGGCGGCCTGACGGCGGGAACGGGTCAGGTCGGCACAGTCCGCCGTGGCAAAGTGGCTGAACAGGCCCTCCGCCCGCAGCCCCGGCAGGGCCACGATTTTCGCGCAGATGTCCGCCGCGCTTTCCGTTGCCTGGAAGCCGATGCGGCTCATGCCCGTGTCCAGGGCAAAGTGGAAGGGGGCGGTGACCCCGGCATCCACGGCCGCCCGGGAAAGGGCAGCGGCATCCTCATAGCGGAAGATGGCCGGACGGATGCCCTGACGGACGGCCTCGGGAAAGGCGGCGGGTGGGGTGTGGCCCAGGATCAGAATGGGATTGTCAATCTCCGCCTGGCGAAGCTCCAGGGCCTCCAGCATGGAGCTGACACCGAAGAAGGAGCACTTGTCCCGCAGCAGCCGTGCGATGGGGACGGCCCCGTGGCCGTAGGCATCGGCCTTGATGACCGCCATGACCGGAACCCCGGCTTTTTGCCGGACGGCATCGATATTATGGGAAATGGCATCCAGGTCGATGAGAACCCGGGTGTTGTCAAAATCCAATGGAATCATCTCGCTTAGGCATATTTTTTACATTCTATCACAAAAGGCTCCCAATGTAAACCGCAAAAACCCGGGATTGCGGGGATTGGTGTTTTGTGGTAAAATAGAAAAAGGATCCGTAGGGAGATAAATTGTTGTTTGCCGACGGGGCCGGCGGCCAATGCGTTACGGGCCTTGGTGATCATCGTACATCCTTTGGGCCCCTCGACCGGTACAGCTCAGGAAAATTGTTGTTTAGCGCACTTAAAAAGAAGCTGTCATTGCGAACCAGTCCGCAGACTGGTGTGGCAATCCCCCAACAATTCAGGACGGTTTGTTAGGGCGTTTATCCGTTTTTTCCAGATTCCGGAAGATCCGGGGGATTGCCACGCCAGTGTGCGCACTGGCTCGCAATGACAGCGTGTTATTTGGCGTGCACTTACAAACAACAATTTACCGTTCCGTGGGACGGGACGGAAGGAACAGGAGGCAGCGCAATGGAGCGGGAAGGAAATTATTCCATTCAGGCCAATCAGGCAAAGGCGCATTTTCTAGGCTATGACCAGGAGGAACTGAAAAGAAAGCTGGGCCTGGAAACCGACGGCAGCTGGCTGTACACGGCCCTCTTCGGGGTGCCCTACCGGATTCACAGGACGAGTGCGTCCATAGAGCGGCAGCGGCAGGGGCAATGGCTGGATGCCAACTCCTATGAGGAGGTCATGACCCTGCTGGATCTGGTCTGCGACAGCCGGGAGGACCGGCATCTCTCCGGGCAGTGGAAGAATATGCAGGATTTTGGCCTCCAGTTCCACCGGTCGCTGCTGGAGGACGGGGTGGACCCCTGGGCGGAGCGGTTCGCGGAAAACCCGGAGGGCTTTGCCCGGGCTTGCACAGCCCTGGGGGGCACGCCTCTTCAGCAGGGGGACGCGGCGTTTTCCATTGAGGCGTTTGACGGATTGCGGGTGGGTATCCAGCTGTGGATCGGGGACGAGGAATTTCCCTCCAGGCTGAAAATCATGTGGGACAGCAATGCCCTGCAATATCTGCGCTACGAAACCATGTACTTTGCCAAGGCCGTGCTGCTGCGGCTGCTGCGGGAGAATATGGAGCCAGGGACGGAAGAATGAGCTTCCGATAAGGAGGATATGGAATGCTGCGGGTATATATGGGAGTGCTTTGTGCGGTGATGATGCTTCTGCTGAGTATCATCTATCCTTTGCGCATCTGCTTCCGCAATCAGAAAGGGAATCCCAACACAAGGATAAAAAGGATTCACAGACAACTGCGGAAGGTACATAAATATCTGGGAGGGGCGGTCATACTGCTGGCCATATCCCATGGGATTCTGGCCTTCCGACGCTTCGGAATTCCGGAAATCACGGGGGTACTTACCTTTCTGGTTCTGCTGCTGGCGGGGTTCACATGGTTATTCCGTAAGCGGTTAAAAAAGCAGTGGCTGCCCCAGCACCGGATTTTGGCCGTGGCGATTTGGCCGCTGATGATTGCGCATATCCTGTTACAGTTTTGAGAGAATACGCCGGGCTTGACAGGGGGGCTTTCGACTGCTATAATCAAACTATGGTTGATGAGAACTGCCGGATCGCGTGGGAGCGATGAAGGGCTTTGAAACGCTCTCTTTCCCAAAGGGGAAGGGGGGAGTGCGCCCTTTTCCCGCCGCGTCCGGCATTTTGTTTTGCGCATATGGAAATATAAATTGTTGTTTACAGCACTAAAATAGAAGTTGTCATTGCGAACCAGCGCGCACGCTGGTGTGGCAATCCCCCAAGAATTTAGGGCGGTTTTCGTTACGTTTCCCCTCTAACTGGGGGATTGCCACACCAGTCTGCGGACTGGTTCGCAATGACAGAAAACTTGGAACCGATGTTGTAAACAACAATTTATCGCTCCGGGGCCGGGGGTGCATTCTGAATCGGAGGATAAAAAATGAAACGACTGATTTGCTTATTCCTGATTGCGTGTCTGCTGTTGGCGGGGTGCGCTCGGGCACCGGAGGCAGCGCAGGCCTCCGCGGAGACTGCTGCTGAGGCTTCCGCGGAGGCTCCCACAGAAGCTGCTGAGACGGCTCCGGAGGATACATTGGTCAGCTTTACGGATGATCTGGGCCGGGAGCTGAGCATTCCGAAGCCGACCCGGGTGGTGACTCTGATTGCCAGCTTCGCCGATGTGTGGTGTCTGGCGGGGGGCGCGGAGAGCCTGGTGGGGGTGACCAGCGCGGTATGGACCTATTATGACCTGCCCCTGCGGGAGGACGTGGTGGATCTGGGCGGCACGAAAAGTCTGAATCTGGAAGCCCTGATCGGCTGCCAGCCGGAGCTGGTGCTGGCCAGCTGCGGAACCGACCGGAATGTGGAGCTGGAGGAAACCTTTGACAAGATGGGCATTCCCGTGGCCTATTTTTCCGTCAATGACTTTGAGGACTACCTGAGAATGCTGAAAACCTGCACGGAGCTCACCGGGGCGGAGGAGAATTATACCCGCTACGGTCTGGAGGTTCAGCAGGCGGTGGAGGCTTCCCTGGCCCGGGCGGACGGAAGCGCACCCACCGTGCTGTATGTCCGGGCTACCGGGTCCAGCTGCAAGGTAAAGGGCAGCTCCGATTCCGTGCTGGGCAGAATGCTCTCCCGGCTGGGCTGCCGGAACATTGCCGACAGCGAAAGTTCCCTGCTGGAGGAGCTGAGTATGGAGGTGATCCTCCGGGAGAACCCGGAGCACATCTTCGTGGTGCTGCAAAGCGCCGATCCCAAGGATGCCCAAAAGGTGCTGGAAACCACTCTGCTGAGCCAGCCCGCCTGGCAGTCCCTCACTGCGGTTCAGGAGGGAAGATACTATGTGATGGATCCCAATCTTTACAATCTCAAGCCCAACGGCAGATGGGGGGAGGCCTATGAAAAGCTTGCGGATATTCTCTACCCCAGGGGGTAAGGGACTGTTCTGGGCGGTACTTGTCCTTCTGACCCTGACGGCCTGTGTGTTGAGCCTGGGCTTAGGCTCTGTGACCCTGGGACCCGGGGAGGTGGTGGGCGCACTGCTCAGCGGGGACACCGCCTCCACGGCGGGGCGGATTATCCACTTTGTGAGGCTCCCCAGACTGTGCGCCGCGCTGCTCTGCGGCGCCGCCCTGGCAGTGTCCGGCATGGTGATTCAGACGGTGCTCCACAATCCCCTGGCATCCCCCGGGGTCATCGGCGTGAATTCCAGCGCGGGACTGGCGGTGGCCCTGATCTGCGCCATCGCCCCCTCCGCCCAGGCCCTTTCGCCCCTGGCGGCATTTATTGGTGCCCTGGCGGGGGTGGGTCTGGTGGTGGGCATTGCCCAGAGCACCGGAGCCTCCCGCATGACCCTGGTACTGGCGGGTGTGGCGGTGTCGAACCTGCTGGGGGCCTGCATTGACGCGGTGGTGACCCTGGTGCCGGAAGCCCTGACGGGCATCACGGATTTTCGCATCGGGGGCTTTACCGGAGTGACCATGGAGGCGCTGGCACCGGCGGCGGGGATGATCCTGCCGGGAATTATAGCGGTTTTGCTGCTTTCCCGGGAGATGGATGTGCTGTCGCTGGGGGAGGAGCTGGCCCAGAGCCTGGGGCTTCGGGTGCGGCTTGTCCGGTTTGTGCTGCTGATGCTTGCCGCCCTGCTGGCGGGAGCGGCGGTGAGCTTCGCGGGGCTGGTGGGCTTCGTGGGACTGATTGTGCCCCACGCCATGCGCCGCCTGGTGGGGGAGGAGAGCCTGCCCCTGGCGGCGGGTTCCGCCCTGGGCGGGGCCTGCTTTGTCACCGTCTGCGATCTGCTGGCGAGAACGCTGTTCGCTCCCTATGAGCTGCCGGTGGGAATTGTGCTGTCCTTTGCGGGGGGGCCCTTTTTCCTGTGGCTGCTGCTGCGCCGCAGAGGAGGAAAAGGATGATTCAGCTAAAGAATTTATCCGCCGGGTACGGGGGAACTCCGGTGGTTCGGAATGTGACCCTGGATTTCCCTGCCGGACAGGTGACGGTGCTCTTAGGGCCCAACGGCAGCGGAAAGTCTACCCTGGTGAAGGCGGCTTTGGGGCTGCTCCCCGCGATGGAGGGAGAGGTTCTCTATGACGGCAGGAACATTCGGGAGTTTAAACCCCGGGAGATTGCGAGAAACGCCGCCTGGCTCACCCAGAGCCGGGACACCCCCTCCATCCTGGCGCTGAAAATGGTGCTCCACGGGCGCTTCCCCTACAGCGGCTATCCCCGGCGGTACGCCCGGGAGGATTATGCCATTGCCCGCGCTGCCATGGAGGCCACGGGAAGCCTTCCCTATGAAAACGAGAATGTGCGCACCCTTAGCGGAGGCCAGCGGCAGAGCGTGTATCTGGCCATGACCCTGGCCCAGGACACCCCAACGGTGTTCATGGACGAGCCCACCACTTATCTGGATATCCGGCGGCAGCTGGAGATCATGAACAGCGCCCGGAATCTGGCCTCCCAGGGGAAAGCCGTGGTGCTGGTGCTCCATGATATAGCCCTGGCCCTGGAGCGCTCCGACCGGGTGGCGGTGCTCCGGGAGGGGGAGCTCTCCTGCTGGGACACCCCGGAGGCGGTGTTCCGGTCGGGGGTACTGCAAAGGACCTTCCGGGTGGGAATTGAGCGGATGGATACCCCCCACGGGGTGCGGTATTATTATACAGAGGAGGCGGAATAAATGCCCTGTTTTCCCATGTTTGTGGACTTGAAAGGAAAGCGGATTCTGGTGCTGGGCGGCGGGAAGGTTGCCCTGCGGAAGGTGAAAAAGCTTCTTCCCTTCGGCGGAAAAATCACGGTGGCGGCCCCCCGGGTGGAGCCGGAGCTGGAAGCGATCCCGGATTTGGAGATTCGCAGACACCCTTTCCGGTTTTCGGATCTGTGGCCCCGGCCCGCTCTGGTGATTACGGCCACCGATGACCGGCAGGTGAACGCCCGGGCTGCCCGGCTGTGCCGAAGGCTCCGGATTCCTGTGAATGTGGCAGACAACGGGAGCGACAGCAGCTTCCTGTTCCCGGCGTTGGTCAGCCGGGGGGATTTCTGCGCCGGGATTTCCACCGGCGGCGACAGCCCAACGGCGGCGGTGTACTTCAAGGAGCGCCTGGAAGAATTGCTTCCGGAGCGCTTGGAGGAAATTCTGGGCTTCCTGGATGGGAAAAGGGAGGAACTGAAAAAGACCCTTCCCGACCAGAGTGCCCGGGCGGCGGCACTGCGGGAGCTCTTAGATACCTGCCTGGAGCTGGGCCGTCCGCCGGAAAAAGGGGAGGAGCCGGACATTTCCTTTACCGGCAGCGTGACCCTGGTGGGGGCGGGCTGCGGCAAGGCCGATCTGATTACGGTCCGGGGTCTGCGGGCCATTCAGCGGTGTCAGGCGGTGGTGTATGACGATCTGATTGATCCCAAGCTGTTGGAAGCGGCTCCGGAAACCGCCCGCAGAATCTATATGGGCAAGCGCAGCGGCGTTTCCGGGTCGACCCAGGAGCAGATCAACGAGAAGCTCATTGCCCTGGCCCGGGAGGGTCTGCGGGTGGTTCGGCTGAAGGGAGGGGACCCCTATCTCTTTGGTCGGGGCGGCGAGGAGATGCTGGCGCTGCGGGATGCGGGAATCCCCTGCCGGGAGATTCCGGGCATTCCCTCCGCCATCGGCATCCCCGCAGAGGCGGGCATCCCGGTGACCCACCGGAAATTGAGCCGGGGACTGCACATCATCACCGGCCACACTGCCGATACCTCCGAGGGACTGCCCGGAGAGCTTGACGTTCTGGCGAAGCTCTCGGGAACGCTGGTGTTCCTGATGGGCCTGGGAGGTCTTCCCCAAATCGCTGCAGGGCTGATGGCCGGGGGTAAGGCCGGGGATACCCCCGCGGCGGTGATCTCCGGGGGCAACTCTCCCAATCCCGCCTGCGTCCGGGGAACCCTGGAGACCATTGCCCAGCGGGTTCTTGAGGCGAAGGTGCAGGCCCCTGCCGTGATTGTGATCGGACAGGTGGCGGCCATGGATCTGGGCGCTGCCGGGAGGCCCCTTTCCGGAGCACGGGTGGGAATCACCGGCACCGAGACGGTGGCGGACAAGCAAAAGAGCCTTCTGGAGGCTCTGGGAGCCGAAACGGACTGGGTCAGCCGGTGGGAGATTCGCCAGCGCCGGGAGTGCCCGGAGCCGGAGGACCGGGGCTGGCTGGTATTCACCAGCGCCAACGGCGTGAACGTGTTCTTCGGCAGCTGGGATCCGGAAGACTGGAAGCACCGAAAATTCGCCGTGATCGGCCCTGCTACGGGTGCGGCCCTGGCTTCCTACGGCATTCAGGCGGCCCTCTGTCCCGGGGTATACACCGGGGAGGAGCTGGCCAGAGCCATTGCCAAACAGGCGGAAGCCGCGGAACCGGTGACGCTGCTGCGCTCCTCCCAGGGTGGAAGCGCCCTGCCGGAGATTCTGGAACAGGCGGGGCATCCCGTGACGGACATACCCATCTATGATCCCATTCCGTCGGGGAAACCCGGAGAAACCCGGGGACTCGACTATCTGACCTTTGCCAGCGCGGGAGGCGTGGAGATGTTCTTCCAGCGGGGAGGGACCGTTGCCGAGGGCGTGAAATGTGTGTGCATCGGAAAGACGACCCAGGAGGCTCTGCGCCGCCATACCGCCGGGCTCATCCTTACGGCGGCGGAGGCCACGGTGGAGAGCATGGTGGCAGCGATTACGGAGGATCGGAACGCCGTCCGGGCATAGCAGTTTTCTGCCCCGATTGGAGTGTGCTATTCCCTGAAAAGAATGCTGGTCGGGACAACTGAACAAAAGGTAAATTGTTGTTTACACTACACGTTTCAAATTTTCTGTCATTGCGAACCAGTCCTCAGACTGGTGTGGCAATCCCCCGGTTGAATGGGGAAACGGAACGAAAACGGCCCTAAAACCTTGGGGGATTGCCACGCCAGTGTGCGCACTGGCTCGCAATGACAGCATTTATTGCTACGCCAAACACCAATTTATCGCTCTGCGGGGCAGATCAATATGCAGTTTTGACATTCTGATCGCCGAAAGAAAATCCGCGCTCTGTTTGGAAACAGGGCGCGGATTTTTTGGGATCAGAGAAAGCGGTTCAGCTCCTCAAGAAGCTTGCGGATATCGATGGGCTTGGGGATGTGGCCGTTCATACCGGCGGCAAGCGCCGCCTGGCGGTCCTCCTCGAAGGCGTTGGCGGTCATGGCAAGAATGGGGAGCCCGGCCAATACCGGGTCGGGCAGCTTTCGGATTGTTTGGGTGGCGGTGTAGCCGTCCATATGGGGCATCTGGATGTCCATGAGGATCAGCTGGATTTCTCCCGGGGCAGACCTGCTGACCATGTCCACGGCCTGGGCTCCGTCGGTGGCGGTGACCACCGTAAGGCCCAGATCCTCCAGGATCTCCTGGGCAATCTCCCGGTTCAGCTCGTTGTCCTCCACCAGAAGAACCCGCTTTCCGGCAAAATCCGCTTTGGCGGCGAGTTGGGCTTCGGCGCGGGCTTCCTGCTCCCGGGCAATGGGGAAGGTGAAGCGGAGCGTGAAGGTGGTCCCCTTCCCCGGGGCGCTGTCCACGCTGATGCTGCCGCCCATCATGTCCGTCAGGTCCTTGACGATGCTCAGGCCCAAGCCGGTGCCCTGGATGCCCGCCTCCGTGGAGCTGCGCTCCCGCTCGAAGGCGTCAAACATCCGGGGAAGAAATTCCTTGTCCATGCCGATGCCCGTGTCCTGAACCACAAGCATATAGTCCGCCGTGTCCTCCTTTCGGCCGGTTTGGACGAAACGGAAGAGGACCTTTCCGCCGGAGGGGGTGAATTTCTGGGCATTGCTGATGAGGTTAATGGCAATCTGGCTCATGCGGATGCTGTCGCAGATGACCCATTCATCCTCCGCGCTGTATTCCGTGGTGAAGCGGATCCCCGCCTTTTCCATGCCCTCGGCAAAGAGGTCCCGAACGCTCTCCACCCCCCGGCGTGTGGAGGTGGGGGCGGGCTCCAGGGTGGTTTTCCCGCTCTCGATCCGGGCCAGGTCCAGAATATCGTTGATGATTTTCAGGAGAAGCTCACTGGAATTGCGGATTTTGTCCACATAGCCCCGGACAGCCCGGGGATCGTCCAGGTGCCGGTTGGTCAGCTCCGCGAAGCCCAGGATGGCGTTCATGGGGGTGCGGATGTCGTGGGACATGTTGAACAGGAAGGTGCTCTTGGCCCGGTTGGCCTTTTCCGCGGCCTCCATGGCGGTCTTCAGGGCCCGCTGCCGCTCCGCTTCCTCCCGGCGGGCCTCGGTGACATCCTGGTCGGCCAGAAGAATTTTCGAGGGGATTCCCTGCCGGGCTTCCACGCTGACAGCATACAGCCGGGTCCAGCTGTCCTCACCCCGGGGGGAGCGGAATTCCAATTGCAGATCCCGGTCCGTCTGCCGCAGCTGCTCCGGGGAGAGGAAACGCTCCATCTGTTCCCGGGCATCGTCGTCCCGAACGTCCCGGGCAATGGCGTCCCGGAGCTGGGGATAGGGCCCGGACCTGGGAAGCTCCGGGGCGGACGGCTGGGCATCCAGAAGATAGCGGTATGTGTCCGCCTCCAGATCCACCAGAATAAACCGCTGAAACAGAAGGGGCGCTCCGTGGATGACATAGTCCATATCCCGGTTTTCCTCCAGGAGCCGCCGCTTCTCCCGCCGGTTGGCAATCAGAAGGTAGACAATATTGGTCAGGAACAGGATAATGAGGGATGCTTCCAGGAACAGACCGGGACCGATGGCCTCCCGGTACAGCTGCCCGGTGACGGCTCCCGGGATGGTCTGGATCAGAAACCAGCCCGCGGTATTCAGCCTGGTCACGTAGCCGCTGCCGGTGGAGGAGCCGGTCCGGTAGGAGAAGGCGGCATCCTCGCCGGTTTCCAAGGCATGGAGAATTTTTTCGGCGGCTTTTCCGCCCACAAGCTCGTCGGAGGCCACATAGTCCCGGATGTTTTCGGGCAGCCGGAAATCACCCTCAATTCCCTGATTGCCTGCGATTACCGTACCGTCGCTTGTGCACAGCAGGGTTGTGGCCTCCACGCCGAAGAAGGAGGACTGGAGCAGCTCCTTCATCCGCTCCTCGGTCAGGTAGACGCCCCGGAGCACCCCGATGATTTTTCCGTCCCTGCGCAGAGGGGTGTAGAAATTCACCAGGGTTTCGCTGGTGATCCGGGAGTGGGGTGTTACGGAGATTCCGGTGCAGCCCGCCATGCCAAGCCGGTAGTAATCCCGGTCCCGGGAATCGTTGCTTCTGCCATCGGAGGCAATGTTCTTGCCCTGGGCATCCGCGAAGCGGACGTAGTCATAGGGGGTCTGTTCCTCCAGCTCCCGCAGCTGTTCGGGGGTGACCTGGTCCGTTTCCAGCATCCCCCCAAACCAGTGGGAGAGCATGGTGATGTGTGTCAGGGATTCGCTGAGGGTCTCATCCAGCTGATTCGCCGTCTGCAGGGCGTTGTCCTGGGCGTAGCTGGCGTTCTGCCGGAGAATCCGGGCCCGGTTCAGGTAGGCGAAGACAAGAAACAGGAGAACCGTAATTACAATTGCCGAAGCCCACATAATCAGCTGGGGCAGCCTGTTCTTTTGGAGCGGATGACGCTTGTTCACACGGATCCTC
The DNA here is from genome assembly GCA_051887095.1 of Faecousia sp. Classification (GTDB taxonomy): domain Bacteria; phylum Bacillota; class Clostridia; order Oscillospirales; family Oscillospiraceae; genus Faecousia. The sequence continues at coordinate 18,339 of JBJEYY010000207.1, forward strand.
CTTTCATCCCTTGGGCAGCGGTTCGGTGGGATCGGAAATTGTTGTTTGGCAAATTAACGCTGTCATTGCGAGCCAGTGCGCACACTGGCGTGGCAATCCCCTTACTTAGAGGGGAAATGTACCGAAAAATGCCCTGAAGAGTGGGAGTCACTGCGATTTTTGGTGGTAATCGTTACCTGGTTCCTTTCAACCGGGGGATTGCCACACCACTTAAGCGGACTGGTTCGCAATGACAGAAAACTGGGACATACACCTACAAACACCAATTTATCTGACAGCTTATTTTCTGAATTATACCACCTTCCGGAAAAATGCGCAAGGCGCGGGGGAAAAATCAGGGGACGAAAAATCCCCTTTTGACACTTGGAATGTCAAAAGGGGAGATTTTCTCAGGGAACTCAGGTGTCGTCGCCCCAGGCGATGGCGCACTGCACCGCCCGGTGCCAGCCCCGCAGGAGCTTTTCCCGGAGGGAATCCCCCATCTGGGGGGTAAACACCCGGTCGATGGCCCAATTGCTGCGGATATCCTCCAGGCTGTCCCAGTAGCCCACAGCCAGACCCGCCAGGTAGGCAGCCCCCAGGGCGGTGGTTTCGATGCACTCCGGCCGGTGGACATCGCAGTTTAAGATGCTGCTCTGGAACTGCATCAGAAAATCGTTGGCGCAGGCACCGCCGTCCACCTTCAGCGCGGTGATGGGGATGCCGGAGTCGGCTTCCATGGCCTTGCAGATGTCATAGGTCTGGTAGGCCAGGGATTCCAGGGTGGCCCGGATCAGGTGGGCCCGGGTGAAGCCCCGGGTGATGCCTACAATGCAGCCCCGGGTGTGCTGATTCCAGTAGGGCGCGCCCAGGCCCGTGAAGGCGGGCACCACATAGGCTCCGGCGGTATTGGTGACGCTGGTGGCATACTGGTAGCTCTCCTTGGCGGAGGTCAGCATATTCATCTGGTCCCGGAGCCACTGGATGGCGGCTCCCGCCACGAAGATGCTGCCCTCCAGGGCGTACTCCACATGGTCTTCATACCCCACGGCGATGGTGGTGACGAGGCCGCTTTTGCTCTCCACCGGGGTCCGGCCCGTATTCATCAGCAGGAAGCACCCGGTGCCGTAGGTGTTCTTCATCTGACCAGGCTCGAAACAACACTGGCCGAACATGGCGCACTGCTGGTCTCCGGCGGCGCCCGCAATGGGAATCTCTCCGCCCAGCAGCTCGAAGTCCGTTTTTCCGTAGACGCAGCTGGAGGGCTTCACCTGGGGCAGCAGAGATTCGGGGATATCCAGAAGCTCCAGAAGCTCTTTGTCCCAGCAAAGCTCGTGGATGTTGTAGAGCATGGTGCGGCTGGCGTTGGTATGGTCGGTAACGTGTACACGCCCGCCGGTCAGGTTCCAGATCAGCCAGGTGTCGATGGTGCCGAAGAGCAGCTCGCCCCGTTCGGCCCGTTCCCGGGCGCCGGGGGTATTGTCCAGCAGCCACTTGATCTTGGAGCCGGAGAAGTACGCATCGGGCACAAGACCGGTCTTGCTGCGGATCAGCTCGCCGCAGCCCCGGGCCACCAGATCGTCAATGATGTCCGAAGTCCGGCGGCACTGCCACACGATGGCGTTGGCGATGGGTTCACCGGTTTCCTTGTCCCAGATAACCGTGGTTTCCCGCTGGTTGGTGATGCCGATGGCCGCAATGGCATCCGCCTCCACCCCCAGCTTCTCCATGGCGTTTTTGGCCACCTCCAGGGTGGTGCGCCAGATCTCCAGAGCGTCATGCTCCACCCAGCCGGGCTTGGGAAAGATCTGCCGGAACTCCTTCTGGGCGGAGGAGCAGATATTGCCCGCCCGATCAAACAGGATACACCGGGAGCTGGTGGTTCCCTGATCCAGGGACATGATGTATTGCATAGTGGTTTCTCCTTTCAGTGCCAGGGGAAGCCTTTCGCGGAAGGATTCCTTCATGGCTGCTCAAGCACGGGAAGACAACTGCCTTCCCGTGCTGAGAATCCGAAAATCAGGCCTGCCAGTAGACAGTGGTGTTGGCCACGGTCATCATGGTCATAACGATGGCATTCAGGAAAGCGGCGGTGTAGATGTTGCCCGTCTTCTTGTACAGGTACTTGGAGTAGCAGGTGGCAGCAATCAGAGTGGGAACCAGAGCGATCAGCAGGATGCCGCTGAGAGCCTGGTCGGTGTAGAACGCCTTGCCGGTGGCGAAGAGCAGACCGTACTGCAGAATCAGCCACAGCAGGATGCCGCCCATGTTGGTCAGGCAGGCAACGGCGTAGCCCTTCACACCCTGAAGCTTCTCGGAGCTGCTGTTGGAAACGGCAGCGGCAGAGGCCACGAAGTAGTAAATGAAGAAGAAGGGCATATACTTGATGGCAGCGGGAATCGCGCTTGCCTCAAAGGTCTTGAACGCAAAGGTCCAGATGCGGAAGTCGGTGACAAAGATGGCATCCACCAGGAACAGCAGAGCAAATGCCGCCACGCTGACGATGACCGCGATGCAGAAGGAAGCCAGAACACTGATGGGCTTTGCCTTGATGCCGTAGACGGTCAGATCCCGCTTGCCGGAGAATACATGAACAGCAGTCATGATGATCACGGAGATGAATGCGCACATCATAGCCCAAGTGGCAATGGAGCTGGGCACCCCGGCCTGGAATACCTTGTTGTCGGCGAAGAGATTCTTCCGGGTCAGGTAGTACAGGGCTGCGGCGGCAATCAGAACCACCACGGAGCCGGAAAGGACAGTCTTCTTATTCTGATCCTTGGATACCAGGGACATTACCAGAGCCACAACGGCCAGAATGCCGCTGATCAGGGCAAAGTAGCCGATCCAGCGCATGGGCTCCGCCTCAAAGCTGCCGCCGTAGACGGTGGGGAAGATAATGGCGGGAATCATCATGGTGCTCAGGAACAGAGAAACCTTGCCGACCTTCCGGGTCAGGGTGGATTCGGGCGCGGTGACAGTGGGCTCGCCGGACTTGGCCAGCTTCAGGAAGGGCACCTTCAGCAGCAGTGCCGCCAGGCAGGCAATGGCAACCAGGAAGCCGATCAGAGCAACGCACTCAAACGCTTCCTTGAACATCCAGATCTGGCTGCCGGAGGGGATGGACTTGATGGCGGAGGTATCGTACTTCTCGAATGCCTTGGTATAGAAGTCGATCATGTAGCCGGTGGTCGTCTTGGAGAAGTGGTTCCAGGGGTGGGTCTCATGGGGCTCATAGATGATGCGCATACCGCCGTCGGAGGTTGCGTACCAGGTGTTGGCGCTGGGGTTCTCCTGCTCCAGGATGGTTCTGCCGGGAGTGGTGGAAACATAGTCCTTCTTCACAACGGTGCCGCCCTTGGCATCATCGGCATTGAAGAAGAACTCGTCGTACTGGGCGCAGACCTTACCGATGGTACGGCCGCCGAAGTTGGCCACGCCGGTATCCACATCCAGTCCCAGCCAGCTGGTGTAGGAGTAGTCGGAGCCGGCGGACAGACCCGCGCAGATCATGCGCACGCCGGTCTGGGCGTAAGCCTGCTCGTCAAAGTACAGTGCCATGGTGGAGGAGAAGCCGCCCATGGAGTGGCCGCTGACCGCGATCACACCGTTGCCCTCCGCGTCCTTCTGGACGTAGGGCTGCTGATACATATAGGCAGCCGCGTCATAGACGGAGGTGGGCCAGAACTTCATGAAGCCGCCGGTGTGCTCATCGTTTCCCTTGGAGTGACCGTGGTCATACATATCCAGGGCCAGAACCACGTAGCCGCGGCGGGACAGCTCAATTGCGGGGGCATCCTGCATTTCCGCGCTGTTCAGGTATCCGTGGGTGGTGACGATGGTGGGCCGGGGATTGCTGGCATCGGCCCCCTTGGGCAGATACAGCAGACCGGACAGGGTGCCGCTCTCAGTGTCAAAGTAGATGCGCTCCACCTTGACGGAGTAGAAGCCGGTGTTGAATACCTGGGCTGCAAAGCTGCCCACAAGCACCAGCACCAGACTGACCGCGAGAACGATCAGCAGCAGGTTTTTCTTTGCCTTCATAATTGTATCATCCTTTCCCTTCATACAATGCAGCTGTGTGCAAACTGCCCAACCAAGCCGCATTTGGATACATATAAAATAGCACTATTTTACAGTAAAATCAGTAAGTTACTTTGTTTGCTAATACTCATTTTTTGTTGTATTTTTTTGCCTTTTGTTGTTTTTTTGCGCACTGATTCCGCATATTGGATAATTCGTATAATTGTACAGTTCGCTTTTTGTGCAATATTGTCTCCTTTCAGAGCCGTTTGTCCCCTCCACGCTTTTTCCTTGCACAAAATTCCGTTATAAGATTTGCTCCGCAGCGAAGTCTTTCCCCTGGCTGGATCCACTTTCGTAAGCATAGCGGGAAATTGGTGTTTGACGTGCAAAAAAGTGGTTGTCATTGCGAACCAGCGCGCACGCTGGTGTGGCAATCCCCCAACAATTCAGGCCGGTTCGTTAGGGCGTTTGTCCTTTTTTCGCACATTTCCCCTCTATCCGGGGGATTGCACGACCAGTGTGCGCACTGGTCTCGCAATGACAGGTGATTTGGGGCGCATCCCTACAAACACCAATTTGTCGTGCAGCTTATAACAAACCGAAAACGCAAACCTGGCAATGGGGCACAGGCGATTGGGGTGTAACAAAAGCCCTCCCGGGGGCTGTTTCCCGGGAGGGCTTGCTCATTTGTAACGGTACTGCCGGTAAACGGAGGGAGTGACCCCTTCGAACTGCTTGAACAGGTTGATAAAATGGCTCACATTCAGGTAGCCAAGGTCGGCCGCGATCTGGTGGACGCTTTTGGTGGTGCTTCTGAGCTGCTGCTTGGCAAGGGATACCTTCTGCCGGTTTACATAAGTTGTAAACCCCTCCCCCACCTCCCGGGAGAACAGCCGGGAGAAGTAGCTGGGGCTCAGGTGGCACAGCGCGGCCATTTCGTTCATGGAGTAACTGGTATCCGGGTGGGTGTTCAGATAGCTGAGCGCCGGATACAGAGGGCTGCTCTTGGGTACGGGAACCTCGGAAACGGTTTCCGCCGCCGGAGGGGCGGTTTTCACAGGATTGGAACCGGAGCTATGCAGGAGCCACTGAAGGGTTTGCTCCTCATGCCGTGTGGTCACGGTGCGGTCAACAATGTAGTGAACAATGGAACTGATCAGTTCGGCGATCTCCTCCACCCGGCTGTAGGACATGGTGGGAAGCTGTTCAAACTTTTCCAGAACCTCCGCAGAGCGGCCGTCGCCTCCTGAAGGAAGGGTGCTGGTCTCGTTCACCAGCCGCACCACCTGGGTGTTCGGTTCGGACAGACGTACCTCCCCGAACATGACGGCTCCCAGATGCCGGTCTCCCACCATGACAGGTACGGCAACATCCACGATGCCGCAGTGACACAGGTAGATATAGGGCTTTCCCAGCCGCACCGCCTCCAGGCTTGCCAGCGCGTCGCAGCGGAAGCATCGCTTGCGGTACACAGGATTCTCCCGGATCACGGAGCAGAACTCCGTGCGGCCGGAATGCCGGGTGATGGGCGTGCCTTTGTAGTCCACGGTGATGATCGCGGTTCCCGTCAGCCTGGCCAGCTGATCCTGAACCGATTCCCACAGGGGGATATCCAGCAGGGAAGCCAGGGTAATCTCATTTCTGGCCAATGGACGGCTCCTTTCGGATTCAGTTCTGCCGCCGGATACGCTCCGGCGGCAGAGGATGGATCAGATACGGGCAACGCCGGAGGCCCGGGCGGCTTCGGCCACGGCCTTGGCCACGGCGGGGCCGACTCTGGGGTCGAAGGCGGCGGGGATGATGTAGTTTTCGTTCAACTCTTCATCGGTGATGAGAGCAGCCAGGGCGTTGGCGGCGGCAATCTTCATCGCCTCGTTGATGTCGGAGGCCCGGACATCAAAGGCACCCCGGAAGATGCCGGGGAAGGCCAGCACGTTGTTGATCTGGTTGGGATAATCGCTGCGGCCGGTGGAGACCACCTTGGCCCCGCCTGCCTTGGCTTCGTCGGGATAAATCTCGGGGGTGGGGTTGGCACAGGCGAAGATGATGGCATCCTTGTTCATGGTGGCGACCATTTCCTTCGTCACCATGCCGGGGGCGGACACGCCGATGAACACATCCGCGCCCACCAGCATATCCGCCAGGGAACCGGCCTTCCGGTCCAGGTTGGTGACTTCAGCCATTTCCTCCTTGATCCAGTTCAGACCCTCCCGGCCCTTGTAGATCGCGCCCTTGCGGTCGCACATGGTCACGTTCTTAAAGCCGGAGGACAGCAGCAGCTTCACAATGGCAATTGCGGCGGCGCCGGCGCCGGAGGTGACGATCTTCACGTCCTCCTTGCGCTTGCCCACCACCTTCAGGGCATTGGTCAGGCCCGCCAGGGTGATGACGGCGGTGCCGTGCTGGTCATCGTGGAAGATGGGAATGTCGCACTTTTCCTTCAGCTTCCGCTCGATCTCGAAGCACCGGGGGGCGGAGATGTCCTCCAGGTTGATGCCGCCGAAGGAGCCGGAAATCAGGTACACGGCGTTGACGAACTCGTCCACGTCCTTACTCTTGACGCACAGAGGGAAAGCGTCCACATCGCCGAAGGCCTTGAACAGGGCGCACTTGCCCTCCATGACGGGCATGCCCGCCTCGGGGCCGATGTCACCCAGGCCCAGGACGGCAGTGCCGTCGGTGATGACCGCGCACAGGTTGTGACGGCGGGTCAGCTCGTAGGATTTGTCAATGTCCTTTTGAATTTCCAGACAGGGCTGGGCCACGCCGGGGGTGTAGGCCAGGGACAGGTCGTCCTTGGTGGCCACAGGCACCTTGGTGACAACCTCAATTTTGCCGCCCCACTGCTTGTGAAGCCGCAGGGATTCTTTCGCGTAATCCATGATTTTCTCCTCCACTGCTGTATGTTAATTTTAGAGCAAACGAAGATTGGAAGGTAAATTGTTGTTTACAGTATACGTTCCAAGTTATATGTCATTGCGAACCGGTCCTCAGACTGGTGTGGCAATCCCCCGGTAAAATGGGGAAACGGAACGAAAACGGCCCTAAATCCTTGGGGGATTGCCACGCCAGTGTGCGCACTGGCTCGCAATGACAGCATTTCTTGTTGCGCTAAACAACAATTTATCGCACATGTGCGTCAGTCCTCAAAGGGGAAGCGGTAGCTTAGGCCGCACTCGTCCCGGAGGGCGATAAACTCTTTCTGGATGGATTCGCCGACGGGGACGCCCTTATCCTTGCGGTCCTGCCAGGACAGGTACTCCTTCTCTCCGGCGGTGTAGATTCGCTCCGCCCCGGGGGCCTTCTCCGAGGCGCGAAGCGCCCGGCAGATGCCTCCGGCTGTTTCCTTGAAGGTGTCCAGGCCCATAAAGAATTCGGGGTTGATGACGAAGAAGAAATGACCCAGCCGGTACATCTTATTGCTGCCGTCGGGATTCTTGCCGGAGAGGTCTTTCATATAAGGACCGCCGCAGAGGGCGGAGGAGAGAATCTCCACAATGGCGGTGAAGCCGTAGCCCTTATAGCCGCCGGTTTCCTCCCCCAGGCCCCCCAGGGGCAGCAGGGCGCATTTGCCAGAGCGCATATCCTTCAGAATTTTGCCGGAATCGGTGATGGTGCTGCCGTCCTCGGTGACCACCAGGCCCGCCGGGGTGGGCTTGCCGCTGCGCGCATAGAACTCGATCTTGCCGTTCTGGATGGTGGAGGTGGCGCAGTCGAAGTTGAAGGGGAATTCCTCGTCGGTGGGCATGGTGAAGGTCAGGGGATTGGTGCCCATCATAGGCTCCACGCCGAAGGTGGGGGCCACCGAGGGTCGGGCGTTGGTGCCGGAGATGCCGATCATCCCGGCTTTCTCCGCCATGGTGGTCCAGTAGCCCGCGATGCCGTAGTGGGTGGAGTTCATAATGGCGCCGCCGGCCATGCCGTAGACACGGGCCTTCTCAATAAGCTTCTCCATCATATGGTAGCTGGCCACCATGCCCATGCCGTTATTCGCGTCCATGACTACGGTGGTGGGGGTTTCCTTCAGAATGTCGATCTTGGTCACGGGCAGCAGGGTGCCGTTTTTGATCCGGTCTAAGTAGATGGGCTTGAACCGGTTGCAGCCGTGGCTCTCGATGCCCCGGCGGTCAGATTCCAGCAGCACATCGGTGCAGATCTTCGCGTCCTCTTCCGGCACGCCGTAAGCCTTGAACACATCCACCATAAAGCTGCTGACGAGATCCCACGCGACATAGGGCCTGGTTTCCATAATAAATTCCTCCAATCAGTATTATTGAAAGTTGCTGTGTTACCAGCAAGGTTTTCCATATTGGCAACTGCCCCGCCGTTTTGTTACAGCCTCCAAACCTGAGGGCTGGAGGAGGACACGGCGGTAACGCCCGCCTGCAGCGCGCCGATCACATCCTGCTTGCTGCGGATCAGACCGCCGGCAATCAGCGGGATATCCGTTTTCTGGGTGATTTCCCGGATAACAGTGGGCAGGATGCCGGGCAGCACCTCCACATAATCCGGGCGGCTCCCTTCCAGCTGCTGCAGCAGGGTGGCTACGGACATGGAATCCAACAGGAATGCCCGCAGAATCCCCACCAGCCCCAGCTGCTGGGCCCGGCGTACCTGGGGCATCCGGGTGGAGATGACGCCGTCGGGATGGCAGATGCGCACCAGACCGTCCACGGCGGCCTCCCGGTTGCTGAAGCCGTCCATCAGGTCGATATGGACAAAGCAGGTTTTCCCGGCCCGGTGTATCTGCTGCACCAGCTCCTCAATATTTACAATGGAGCCGTAGAGCAGGAAAATCACCCGGCAGTCGGAGGCCAGAGCCAGCCGCAGCCCCGCGTCGTCCTTCACGGCGGCGATCACCGGGGAGTCCAGCAAAAGGGAATGGATTTTGTTCAAGCAGGGAAGCACCTCCCGAATGTAAAAAAAGAGCAGAATGTCACCAGTACATCCTACTCCAATACTCGAGACAAGTGTAACAGAAATTTCCGGAAAAGTCAAGCGTTTTTGACGGAATTCGTCCCGAAATCCGCCCCGGGGCTGTGGAGGTTGACGAATCAGACTCCCCCGCCCCAAAAGCACCGCATCCGCTTCACAGAGCAGGCCGATAAATTGGTGTTTGTAGGGATGCGTCCCAAATCACCTGTCATTGCGAGACCAGTGCGCACACTGGTCGTGGCAATCCCCCGGATAGAGGGGAAATGTACCGACAAGCACCCGGATATACGGGGATTGTATCGGTTTTTGGTGGTAATCGTTATCTGGCTCCTTTCAACCGGGGGATTGCCACACCAGCGTGCGCGCTGGTTCGCAATGACAGTTTTTTCGTGCGACAAACACCAATTTATCGGGCAGCCGCGCAAAAGGCGAGCTGCAGGAAATGCTTTACTCCCGGGAGAAATTATGCTATAATTAGAACAACTGTTTTGGAATGGAGGCGGGGAAGTGAAAGCACGCAGCTATATTGCCATTGATCTCAAGTCCTTCTATGCCTCCGTGGAGTGTATTCTCCGGGGGAAGGACCCCATGACCACCAATCTGGTGGTGGCGGACGAGAGCCGGACAGAGAAGACCATCTGTCTGGCGGTGTCCCCCTCCTTAAAAAGCTTCGGCATCCCGGGCAGGCCCCGGCTTTTCGAGGTGGTGCAAAAGGTGCGGGAGGTCAACGCCATTCGCAGGGTCTCGGCTCCCGGGAAGCAGTTTACGGGAAAATCCGCGGATCTGCCCACCCTGCAGCGGCACCCGGAGCTGGAGGTGGACTACCTGGTGGCCCCGCCCCAGATGGCGCTGTATATGGAGACCAGCACCGCCATCTATCAGGTGTACCTGAAGTACATCGCCCCCGAGGACATCCATGTGTACTCCATCGATGAGGTGTTCATCGATGCCACCAATTACCTGAAGCTCTATGGCATGACCGCCCGGGAGCTGGCCATGAAGATGATCCTGGATGTGCTGGAGCGCACCGGAATTACGGCCACCGCCGGAATCGGCACCAACCTCTACCTGTGCAAGGTGGCCATGGACATTGTGGCCAAGCACCTTCCCGCGGATAAGAACGGCGTGCGGATCGCGGAGCTTGACGAGCTGGGCTACCGGGAGCAGCTCTGGGATCATCGGCCCATCACGGACTTCTGGCGGGTGGGCCGGGGCTACGCCCGGAAGCTGGAGCGCCACGGGATTTTCACCATGGGGGATGTGGCCCGGTGCTCCCTGCAGAATGAGGATTTATTATACAAGCTCTTCGGGGTCAACGCGGAGCTGCTGATTGACCACGCCTGGGGCTGGGAGAGCTGCACCATGGCGGATATCAAGGCCTACCGGCCCGAAACAAATTCGATCAGCTCCGGACAGGTGCTGCAGTACCCCTACGATTTCGAGAAGGCCAAGCTGGTGACCCGGGAGATGACGGATGCCCTGGTGCTGGACCTGGTGGACAAGGGGCTGCTGACGGACCAGATCGTGCTGACCGTGGGCTACGACATCGAAAATCTGACGGACCCAAAGCGGGCGGAGGCCTACCATGGGGAGATCACCACCGACGGCTATGGACGAAAGATTCCCAAGCACGGTCACGGCAGCGTGAATCTGGGCAGGCCCACCGCTTCCACCAGCCGGATTGTGGAGGCGATGATGGAGCTTTTTGACCGGGTGGCGGACCGGAACCTGCTGGTTCGGCGGCTGAATGTGACGGCCTGCCGGGTGATTCCGGAGAGCCAGCTTCCCCCGGAGGAGGGCCAACTGAGCCTGTTCGACGAGGAACAGGAGGACACCGAGGCGCTGGAGCGGGAAAAGCGCCGGCAGAAAGCCATCCTCACCATCCAGAAAAAGTACGGGAAAAACGCCCTGCTCAAGGGCATGAACCTGGAGGAGGGCGCCACCGCCCGGGACCGCAACGGCCAAATCGGCGGCCATAAGGCGTGAATCCGTGGGAAGATAAATTGTTGTTTAGCGCAACAAGAAATGCTGTCATTGCGAGCCAGTGAGCACACTGGCGTGGCACCCCCCAGGATTTAGGGCCGTTTTCGTTCCGTTTCCCTATTTTACCGGGGGATTGCCACACCAGTCTGAGGACTGGTTCGCAATGACATATAACTTGGAACGTATACTGTAAACAACAATTTACCGCTGTTATGGGAGAAACAGGTGTATTTTATGAAGAATAAATCATCCCGTTATGAGGACATGATTCATTTACCCCATCCGGTGTCGAAAACCCGGAAGCGGATGAGTCCGTATGACCGGGCGGCCCAGTTTTCGCCCTTCGCGGCGTTGGTGGGCTATGACGCGGCCATCCGGGAGGAGGCCCGGCGCACCGAGGGGCGCAGGGAGCTGGCGGAGGACGCTCTGGCGGCTCTGGATCGGAAATATGCGCTGCTTGCGGAGCACCGGAAGGAAGAGCCCTGGGTGGAGCTTACCTGGTTCCGGGAGGATGACCGGAAGGCCGGAGGCGAGTATGTGACCAGCCGGGGGATTCTCACTGCCGTCTGTGCTCAGGGGCAGTGGCTGGAGCTGGACCGGAAAAAAAGAATCCGGTTTGGGGATATCTTCTCGCTGGAAAGCCCCGTATTCCGGGAGGAATAGAGACCCCGCTACCGCTCTACCCCGGGATTCTCCCCCGGGGAGAGAGAATCGGAAAGGGTAGATTGCCTGAGGGCGGGAGATGTGGTATAATCTTGCCCATAGCAAAGGACCCCGCTGCGGCGGATAGATAAATTGATGTTTGTCGCTTCGCTTCAAAGTTTCCTGTCATTGCCACGCCAGTGCGCGCACTGGTTCGCAATGACAGCGTTTCTTAGACAAACAGCAATTTACCTGCCTACTGGGGGGAAAGGACTTTTTATGCAATTATCCGCGAAAATGGTTCGGGAGCGGCTGGCGCACATGAAGCCGCTGCTGGAAAACTGCTCCCTGGAGACCCTGCGCAAGGGACAGAATGCTCTGGGCGAGGTGATGAAGGCCGCCCGCCATACCCAGGTGCGGGTGAAGCGCCATGATTTCCCCCTCTTTTCCGCTGCCTGGGTGCTGCCCAGGGACGTAAGGCGGGAAGGGGTGGTATTGTACCTTCACGGCGGGGGTTACACCTGCGGCGGTCTGGAATACGCCCTGGGCTTTGGGGCTGTTCTGGCGGACGAGTGCGGGGTGCAGGTATTCTGCGCCGCCTACCGGCTGGCTCCCGAGCACCGGTTCCCGGCGGCGGTGGAGGACGCGGCTGCGGCCTACCGGTATCTGCTGGAAAAGGGCTATCCCCCGGAGCAAATCGCCCTCTGCGGGGAAAGCGCCGGGGGCGGGCTCTGCTTCAGCCTGTGCATGTACCTGCGGCAGCAGGGGCTGCCCTTGCCCGGGAGCATCGTAGCCATCTCCCCCTGGACGGATTTGACCGGTTCCGGGGAGAGCTACCAAACCAACCGGGAGAAGGATGTGTCGCTGTCGGAGGAGCAGCTGAGGTTCTTCGCGGCGTGTTACACGGACACCCCGGAGGACCCCTTGGCCTCCCCGCTGCTGGGGGATTTGGCCGGAATGCCGCCCTCGCTGATCTTTGTTGGCGGGGATGAGATTCTCCTCAGTGATGCTCGGGAGCTGCACCGAAAGCTCCGGGAGCAGGGCCGTGTTTCCCAGCTGATGGTTCGTCCGGAGCGGTGGCATGCCTATGTGCTCTACGGCTTGCAGGAGGATAGGCAGGACTTGGTCACCCTTAACGCCTTCCTGAGCCGGTATCTGTCCCGGGAGCGGAAGCTGCGGTGGATGCGCTTAGACAACGCGGCGAAAATCTACCCCGCCGCCCTGCGGCAGAGCTGGAGCAATGTGTTCCGGCTGTCGGTGACCCTGCGGGAGCAGGTGGACCGGCAGGTGCTGCAATCGGCTCTGGACGTGACCGTGCGAAGGTTTCCCTCCATCTGTGTCCGGCTGCGGCGGGGGCTGTTTTGGTACTATCTGCAGCAGCTGAGCCAGGCTCCCAAAATCCGGGAGGAGAGCAGCTACCCCTTGACCCGGATGTCCCGTAAAGAGGTGGGACAGTGCGCCTTCCGGGTGATTGTGTACCAAAACCGCATCGCCGTGGAGTTTTTCCACGCCGTCACCGACGGAAACGGGGGACTGGTGTTCCTGAAAACCCTGACGGCGGAATATCTGCAGCAGAAATACGGCGTGTCCATCCCCGCCGGTGAGGGGGTGCTGGGACGGCTGGAGGCCCCCCGGGAGGAGGAACTGGAGGACAGCTTCCTCAAATACGCCGGAAACGTCAACGCCAGCCGCCGGGAAAACAACGCCTGGCGTCCCTGGGGCACGCCGGAGCAGGACGGCTTCCTGAACCTGACCTGCTTCCGGTTGGACACGGCGGAGGCTTTGGAGAAGGCCCACGCCTATGGGGTCAGCCTGACGGAATTTCTGTGTGCCGCGCTGATGCTGGGGCTGCAGAATCTCCAGCAGGAGCGGGTTTCCAATCCCAAAAGGAGAAAACCCATCCGGGTACAGGTGCCGGTGAATCTGCGCAAACTCTTCCCCAGCAGCACGCTCCGCAATTTCGCCCTCTACACCACCCCGGAGATTGATCCCCGGCTGGGCAGCTACAGCTTTTCGGAAATCTGCCAGGCGGTGCACCACCGGCTGGGTCTGGACGTGAATCCCAAGGCCATGTCCAGCCGCATCGCCGTGAATGTCAGCAGCGAAAAGCAGATGATCGTCCGGGTGATGCCGCTGTTTCTCAAAAACATGGTCATGAAGGCGGTGTTCAACCAGGTGGGAGAGAAAAAGTGCTGCCTGTGCATGTCCAACCTGGGCCAGGTGAAGCTGCCGGAGGAAATGCTTGCCTATGTGCAGCGGATGGATTTCATCCTGGGCGTCCAGGCCACCGCCCCCCAGAACTGCGGCTGTGTGTCCTTCGGGGGAAATCTGTATATCAATTTTATCCGCAACATCCGGGAGCCGGAGCTGGAGGCCCACTTCTTCCGGGTGCTGCGGGATCTGGGCCTTCGGGTGGAGGTTCAGACCAACGCCCGGGAGTGAGGAGAAAGTATGTATTGCATCAAATGCGGCGTTAAACTTGCCGACAGTGAAAAAAAGTGTCCCCTGTGCGGCACGGTGCCCTTCCACCCGGATATCCGGCGGGAGGAGGGGGAGGCTCTGTACCCTGCGGACCGGTATCCCAGGCAGCAGGTGAACCGGAAGGGAATTCTGGGCGTTGTGACCATGCTGCTGCTCATGCCCGTGCTCATTACCCTGATCTGCGACCTGGGAATCCACGGCCGGGTGACCTGGTCGGGATATGTGATGGGGGCAATTGCCCTGGGCTATGTGGCGGCGGTGCTGCCGCTGTGGTTCCGGCGGCCCAATCCGGTGATTTTTGTGCCCTGCGGATTTGCCGCGGCGGGGCTGTATGTGCTGTATATTGACCTGGCCACGGGGGGCGGATGGTTTCTCAGCTTCGCGTTTCCGGTGGTGGGCTTTTTGGGGCTGCTGGTTACCGCGGTGGTGACCCTGAGCCGGTATATCCGCCGGGGAAGGCTCTATATCTATGGCGGAGCCATGATTGCCATGGGGGCGTTCATGCCGCTGATGGAGCTGCTGATGATGATTACCTTCCGCCTGCCCCGGTTTGTGGGGTGGTCTCTGTACCCGCTGGTGGCCCTGGCGCTGCTGGGCGGAGCCCTGATCTTCCTGGCCATCTGCCGCCCGGCAAGGGAGAGCATGGAACGGAAGATGTTCCTGTGAATGGGAAGAGAAATTGGTGTTTGTCGAATATACGCTGTCATTGCGAGCCAGTGCGCACACTGGCG
>JBJEYY010000208.1:0-7650 GCA_051887095.1 Faecousia sp.
TTACGTTTCAAACACCAATTTGTCGGCTTGCTGACTTAAGCCGATAAGCACAATAAAAAATATATTAACACCTAGGAGGAACTTATTATGGAATTAGCAACCGCAATCGCAATCGCCGGTAAGGCTATCGGCGCAGGTCTGTGTATGGGTATCGGAGCCATTGGCCCCGGTATCGGCGAAGGTACCGCCGTTGCCCACGCTCTGGACGGCATGGCCCGTCAGCCCGAAGCAACCGGCACCCTGCGCAGCAACATGATCATGGGCTGTGCCATTGCCGAGACCACCGGTATCTACTCCCTGATCATCGCCTTCCTGATTCTGTTCCTGCTGTAATTCCTTTCCACTTCCGATAGAAAGGAGCAACGCAAGTGTTTGAATCATTTTTGGGTGTCAACCCCTGGACTGCGCTGTTCATTCTGCTCAATACTCTCACCATCTTCTTTGTGGCGAAGAAGTTTCTGTTCAAGCCCGTCATGAAAATCATCACGGAGCGTCAGCAGGAAATTGACAATCTGTACGCCGATGCCGGCGCTGCCAAGGAGCAGGCCCGCCAGCTCCAGGAAAGCTATCAGCAGAAGCTGAACGCCGCCCAGGAGACCTCCGACCGGATCGTGAAGGAGGCGGTGGCCCGTGGTCAGTCCCGGGAGGAGCAGATTATCCGGGATGCCAATGCCCAGGCTGCGGCCATTATGGACAAGGCTTCCCGGGACATTGCCCAGGAGAAGAAGAAGGCCATCAACGATGCCAAGAACGAAATCTCCGACCTGGCGATGGCCATTGCGGGCAAGGTGGTTGGGCATGCGCTGGAGGGCGCGGATCAGGCCGACCTGATTGACGGCTTCATCCGGGAATTGGGTGATGAAGCATGACCCAGGTAGGAACTGTTTACGGCGAAGCTCTGTATGAGCTGGCCCTCAGCGAGGGATTGGACAGTGCCATTTTGGCCGAGTTGGGCGTACTGGAGCAGGTCTTCCGGTCGGAGCCGGATTATCTGAAGCTGCTGCGTTCCCCGAACCTTTCCAAGAGTGAGCGCTGCGGAATTCTGGACGAGGCTTTTCGGGATCGGGTGCAGCCCTATCTTCTGAACTTTCTGAAGATTCTGGTGGAGAAGGGTTATATCGGATCCTTTTCCCAGTGCTGCGAAGCCTTCACCCGGCGCTACAATGATGACCACGGGATTCTTCCCGTAACCGCGGTCACTGCTGTGGCCCTGACCCCTGAGCAAACCGCGGCCCTGACGCAGAAGCTTTCCCGAATCACCGGGAAAACCATCGCCCTCTCCAACCGGCTGGATCCCCAGGTTCTGGGCGGCGTCCGCCTGGACTATGACGGCAAGCGTCTGGATGATACCATAGCCCATCGCCTGGAAGCCATCCGCGGCTTGCTGAAAAAAGACGTACTCTGACGAGAAAGCAGGGACTGTATGGAACTTAGACCCGAAGAAATAACCAAAATTATTCGCAGTCAAATCAAGAACTACGAAAACCGTATGGAGGCCAGCGAAACCGGCGTGGTCATTCTGGTGGGCGACGGCATTGCCAAAGCCTCCGGTCTGGACAATTGCATGGCAGGCGAATTGGTTGAATTCCCCGACGGCTCCTACGGTATGGCCCAGAACCTGGAGGCCGAAACCGTTTCCATCGTCATTCTGGGCTCCGACCAGGGCATCAAGGAGGGCGACACCGTCAAGCGTACCGGCAAGGTGGTTTCCGTCCCCGTGGGACAGGGCCTCATCGGCCGTGTGGTCAACGCCCTGGGCGCCCCCATCGACGGCAAGGGTGAGATTGAAGCGGAGGATTACCGCCCCATCGAATCCCCCGCCCCCGGCATCATCGAGCGTAAGCACGTGAGCCGCCCTCTGCAGACCGGCATCAAGGCCATTGACTCCATGATCCCCATCGGCCGGGGCCAGCGGGAGCTGATCATCGGCGACCGCCAGACCGGCAAGACCACCATCGCAACCGATACCATTCTGAACCAGAAGGGCAAGAACGTCATCTGCATCTATGTGGCCATCGGTCAGAAGTGCTCCACCGTGGCCCAGGTGGTGGACAGCCTTACCGTGGGCGGGGCCATGGACTACACCATCGTGGTCTCTGCCACCGCCTCGGAGCTGGCCCCCATGCAGTATATCGCCCCCTATTCCGGCTGCACCATGGGCGAATTCTTTATGCACCAGGGAAAGGACGTGCTGGTCATCTATGACGATTTGAGCAAGCACGCCGTGGCCTACCGTGCCATTTCCCTGCTGATCCGCCGTCCCCCCGGACGGGAGGCTTATCCCGGCGACGTATTCTACCTCCACTCCCGGCTTCTGGAACGGGCGGCTCAGCTGTCCCCCGAGCTGGGCGGCGGCAGTCTGACGGCCCTTCCCATCATCGAAACCCAGGCAGGCGACGTTTCCGCCTATATCCCCACCAACGTGATTTCCATCACCGACGGCCAGATCTTCCTGGAAACCGAGCTGTTCAACTCCGGCGTTATGCCCGCCGTGAACCCCGGTATCTCCGTGTCCCGTGTAGGCGGCGACGCCCAGATCAAGGCCATGAAGAAGGTGGCGGGCTCCCTGAAGCTGCTCTACTCTCAGTACCGAGAGCTGCAGAGCTTCGCCCAGTTCGGCTCCGACCTGGACGCGGATACCAAGTCCCGTCTTGCTCTGGGTGAGCGGATCGTGGCTGTGCTGAAGCAGCGCAACGGCAGCCCCAAGGAGGTTGCCCAGCAGGTGTGCATCATCTACGCGGTCACCCACGGGTATCTGAATGACATCAGCGTAGATCGGGTTCCTGATTTCGAGCAGCGGCTGGAGGAGCACATGGATCTTCGGCACAGCGATGTGCTGGAGGCCATCCGTTCCACCGGCAAGCTGGAAACCGAGACGGAAAACAGCCTGAAAGCTGCCCTGGACGAACTGACGGCCCAGTTTGTGGTCGCCTGAGGAGGGTAAGCCATGGCTGGAGTATCCACCAAGGAGATCAAGAACCGAATCCGAAGCATGGAGTCCACCCGGCAGATCACCAAGGCCATGGAAATGGTTGCCGCTTCCAAGCTCCGCCGGGCCCAGGCTCAGGTACTGAACTCCCGGCCCTATTTTGAAACCCTGTACAGCGCCATCAACGACATTGTGGATTCCAACCGGGATTTTTCCTCGCCCTACCTCGTGAGCCGTCCTGTGCACAAAGTGCTCTACATTGTCATTGCCGGTGACCGGGGACTGGCTGGGGGCTACAACAGCAATGTTCTGAAGCTGGCCTATGGGGAAATGCAGGGCAAGGATGCCCTGGTGCTGCCTATCGGGAAAAAAGCGGTAGAGTTCTTCCGCGCCCGGAAAGTCCCCGCCCTGACGGAGAACTATGCCGAGGCGGCAGAACTTGCCATCGGCGACTGCTTCACCATTTCCAAGCAGATAAGCAAAGCATTTCTCGCCGGGGAGTTCGATGAAATCCGGGTCGCCTATACGAACTTCGTATCCGTCCTCTCCCAGGCCCCCGCGTCGCTGCGGCTTCTACCCCTGATCCGCACCAAAACCGGACGGGAGGGCACCTTAAAGAGCGACATTCAATACGAGCCCAGCAGCGAAGAGGTCTTCGACGCCATTATTCCGGAATACCTGGGCGGCATTCTGTACGGCGCCCTCTGCGAGAGCCAGGCCTCCGAGCAGGCCGCCCGCCGCACCGCCATGGACTCCGCAACCCAGAACGCCGATGACATGATCGCGGATCTGAGCCTCAAGTTCAACCGCGCCCGCCAGGCCGCCATCACCCAGGAAATCACCGAGATCGTGGCCGGCTCTTGAGGGAACCTCTGAATTATGCGCCTGCTGCAGATTGATTCAGCGCTTCCCTACCCCATTCCAATATAAGGAGTTGAATCCAATGGTGAAATCTAAAGGAACAGTGATCCAGGTTATGGGCCCTGTTCTTGACATTCGCTTCCCTGACGATCAGCTTCCCCAGCTGCTTAACGCCATTGAAGTGCCCAATGGGGATAATACCATCGTGGCCGAGGTTGCCCAGCACATCGGTGACAATGTGGTACGCTGCATCGCCATGAGCTCCACTGACGGTCTGTCCCGTGGCACCGAGGCAGTGGACACCGGGTCCCCCATCCGGGTTCCCGTGGGCGATGCGTGCCTGGGCCGGGTGTTTAACCTGCTGGGCCAGCCCATCGACAACAAGGAGCCGGTGCAGGGCGACGACCAGTGGCCCATCCACCGTCCTGCCCCCGCCTACGAGGATCAGGAGCCTGCCACCGAGATTCTGGAAACCGGCATCAAGGTCATCGACCTGATCTGCCCCTACGCCAAGGGCGGCAAGATCGGCCTGTTCGGCGGCGCCGGCGTGGGCAAGACCGTTCTGATCCAGGAGCTGATTTACAACATCGCCACCGCCCACAACGGCTACTCCGTGTTCACCGGCGTCGGCGAGCGTACCCGTGAGGGCAACGACCTGTACAACGAAATGACCGAGTCCGGCGTTATCTCCAAGACCGCCATGGTCTTCGGTCAGATGAACGAACCCCCCGGAGCCCGTATGCGGGTGGGCCTGTCGGGCCTGACCATGGCCGAGTACTTCCGGGATGTGAAGCACCAGGACGTGCTGCTATTCATCGACAACATCTTCCGCTTCACCCAGGCCGGTTCCGAGGTTTCCGCGCTGCTGGGCCGTATGCCCTCCGCCGTAGGCTACCAGCCGACGCTCGCCACGGAAATGGGCGCTCTCCAGGAGCGTATTACCTCCACCAAGAACGGCTCCATCACCTCCGTCCAGGCGGTCTATGTTCCCGCCGACGACCTGACGGACCCCGCCCCTGCCACTACCTTTGCCCACCTGGACGCCACCACGGTTCTGGATCGTGGTATCGCCTCCCTGGGTATCTACCCCGCCGTGGATCCCCTGGACTCCACCTCCCGGATCCTCTCCCCGGAGATTGTGGGCAAGGAGCACTACGAAACCGCCCGTGCCGTCCAGAGCATCCTCCAGCGCTACAAGGAGCTGCAGGACATCATCGCCATCATGGGCATGGACGAGCTGAGCGAAGAGGACAAGCTCACCGTGAGCCGCGCCCGGAAGGTGCAGCGGTTCCTGAGCCAGCCCCTCCACGTGGCAGAGCAGTTCACCGGCTACCAGGGCAAATACGTCCCCCTGAAGGAAACCATCCGTTCCTTCAAGGAGATTATCGAAGGCAAGCACGACGATATCCCCGAGTCCTACTTCCTGTTTGCCGGCTCCATCGATGAGGTGGTTGCGAAATTCCGGGGCGGTGAGCAGAAATGACCGAGTTCCCGCTGAAAATCGTCACCCCCGACGGCT
The DNA here is from genome assembly GCA_051887095.1 of Faecousia sp. Classification (GTDB taxonomy): domain Bacteria; phylum Bacillota; class Clostridia; order Oscillospirales; family Oscillospiraceae; genus Faecousia. Next base: position 5,310 of record JBJEYY010000208.1, read on the forward strand.
TACGCTTCGACGGCCCCGCCGAGGAACTGATTGTCCGCTCCTCTGCCGGAGATGTGGCCATTCTGGCAAAGCACATCAACTACGTCACCAGCCTCGGCATGGGCCAGGCCGTAATCGTATCCAAGGGCCAGCGGCGCACCGCCGCCTGCATCGGCGGAATGCTCAGCGTGGTGGACGGTCATGTGACCCTGCTTCCCTCTACCTTCGAGTGGTCGGACCAGATCGATGTGGAACGGGCCGATGCCTCCTACCGCCGGGCCGACGCCGTGCTGCACGACAAGAACGCCTCGGAAACCGACCTGAAGCTAGCCGAAGCCCGCCTTCGCAGAGCGCTGATACGAAAGAGCGTAGCATCCTCCAAATAATGCAAACCCTCCCCTCCTTAAGGGGAGGGTGCTTTTGTTGAGCGCCCCCACATCCACGCAGTGCGATAAATTGTTGTTGACAATACACGTTTCAAGTTTCCTGTCATTCCGAGCCAGTGCGCACACTGGCGTGGGAATCCCCCGGTCGAAACGAACCAGGTAACGATTACCACCAAAAACCGTAGCCGCTCCCACTCTTCCAGATAATTGTCGGTACATTTCCCCCTCTAACCGGGGGATTGCCACACCAGTGTGCGCACTGGTTCGCAATGACAGGTAATTTGTAGCGCGTACTCACAAACAACATTTTATCTGCGTCCCTCTTCATGGTAATGCGTGAGATTCTAAATAGAATCTGGATATTTTCCATAAAAATCGCATTTCCCCCTTGTAAAATCTCCCAAACTGGCGTATACTCTACCTATCCTTATATGAAAGAGAGGACTCCATTATGGAACTGATTTCCGTGAGAGAATTGTTCCGCAACACCGAGAAATACGCCGGTCAGGAAATTGAAGTAGGCGGTTGGGTACGAAACCGCCGGGGAAGCAAGCAGTTTGGCTTTATCGTCCTGAATGACGGTACTTACTTCAATCCTGTTCAGGTTGTCTATAACGATACCCTTCCCAATTTCCAGGAAATTGCCAAGATCAACATCGGCGCTGCCCTGATTGTGAAGGGCACGCTGGTTCTGACCCCCGAATCCAAGCAGCCCTTTGAGATTCAGGCGGAGTCCGTCACCGTGGAGGGCCCCTCCACCGGAGATTATCCCCTCCAGCCCAAGCGGCACAGCATGGAATTCCTCCGCACCATTCCCCATCTGCGCCCCCGGACCAACACCTTCCAGGCAGTGTTCCGGGTCCGGAGCCTTGCCGCTATGGCCATCCATCAGTTCTTCCAGGACCGGGACTTTGTCTATGTCCACACCCCCCTGATCACCGGCTCCGACTGTGAGGGCGCGGGTGAAATGTTCCAGGTCACCACTCTGGACCTGAACAACGTCCCCAAGACCGAGGACGGCAAGGTGGACTACAGCCAGGACTTCTACGGCAAGCCCACCAACCTGACGGTCTCCGGCCAGCTCAACGGCGAAACCTTTGCCATGGCCTTCCGCAACATCTACACCTTCGGCCCCACCTTCCGTGCGGAGAACTCCAACACCACCCGCCACGCCGCCGAGTTCTGGATGATCGAGCCGGAGATCGCCTTTGCCGACCTGCAGGACGACATGCGTCTGGCGGAGGACATGATTAAGTATATCATCTCCTACGTACTGGAGCACGCCCCCGAGGAAATGGAATTCTTCAACCAGTATATGGACAAGGGCCTGCTGGATCGTCTCCACAACGTGCTGCACAACGACTTTGGCCACATCACTTACACCGACGCCGTGGCCTTGCTGGAGCAGCACAATGACCGGTTTGAGTACCCCGTCCACTGGGGCAGCGACCTGCAGACCGAGCACGAGCGGTTCCTCACCGAGGAAGTGTTCAAGAAGCCCGTCTTTGTCACCGACTACCCCAAGGAGATCAAGGCTTTCTACATGAAGCTGAACCCCGACGGCAAGACTGTGGCCGCCATGGACTGCCTGGTTCCCGGCATCGGCGAGATCATCGGCGGCTCCCAGCGTGAGGACAACTATGGCCTGCTTGCCGCCCGGATTAAGGAGCTGGGCATGAAGCCCGAGGATTACGGCTTCTACATGGATCTTCGCAAGTACGGCTCCGCCCGTCATGCGGGCTTCGGCCTGGGCTTCGAGCGCTGCGTCATGTACCTCACCGGCATCGGCAACATCCGCGACGCCATCCCCTTCCCCAGAACCGTAGGCAACTGCGAACTGTGATTTCACCCAAAAGGACGCTGCCCAAAAAAAGCAGCGTCCTTTCCATTATACCAAATCGTTTTTTCCATCACCGATAAATTGTTTACATTACACGTTCCAAGTTTTCTGTCATTGCGAACCAGTCCGCAGACTG
>JBJEYY010000209.1:0-7647 GCA_051887095.1 Faecousia sp.
CCGGGGGATTGCCACGCCAGTGTGCGCACTGGCTCGCAATGACAGCGTTTATTCGCCAAACAACAATTATCGTTTTGCTGAGCCGTGTCTGTTCCGGGCGGGTGACAAAGAATCCGCCTGCGGGGCGGGATATTTTTTTACAGAATATCTATTGCCAATGCGGGGGCGATCCGCTATAATAGACAGGATAATAGGTTACTATACCATAGCCTGGTATGCGCTCAGGCTAAGTTGACATAAAAGGGGAAAATACATTTATGGAGGCCATTCAGAGTTTTATTCACCAGCTGACCAGAATGCAGTGGTCAGATTATCTGGATATTCTGTTGGTTGCGTTTTTGATATACAAATTTCTGCCGCTGATTAACACCCCCAGCACCATGCGGATCGCCCGGGCGGTGGTGGTGGTGATTGTCATCGCCTGGGTCACCGAGGCGGCCCACCTGTACACCCTGAGCTACATCCTCAACCAGTTCCTGGCGGTGGGACTGCTGGCGGTGGTGATTCTGTTCCAGCCGGAGCTGCGGCGGATGCTGGACAGGCTGGGCAGCGTCCGGCTGCGAAGCCTGCTGGGAATCTCCAAGCCGGTTCAGGAAATGGATGGGGTCATCGCCCAGACCGTGGCGGCCTGTGAGGTTATGAGCCGGGAGAAGGTGGGCGCGCTGATCGTCTTCGCCCGGGAGGCCCAGCTGGAGGAATTCATGCGCACCGGCACCGTCATTGACGGTCAGGTTTCCGAGCAGCTGATCCGCAACATCTTCTTCCCCAAGGCCGCCCTCCACGACGGAGCCATGATTATCCGGGACGGCCGGGTGGCGGCCGCGGGCTGCGTGCTGCCCCTTTCCAGCAGCGACCGGCTCAGCGCGGATCTGGGCACCCGCCACCGGGCGGGAGTGGGCATGAGCGAAAATAGCGACGCGGTGGTGGTGATTGTATCCGAGGAAACGGGCACCATTTCCGTGGCGGTGGGCGGCATGCTGAAGCGGCATCTGGCCTCCCGCACCCTGGAAAAGCTGCTGCATAACGAGCTGTGCCCCGGCTCCGGGGAGAAGGAAGGCACCCTGTCCAACCAGCTCCGGCGGAAACTGTCCAGGAAGGAGAAGGAAAGCCATGAAAAATAAGATTACAACCCTGATCCTCTCCCTGGTGATTGCCTTCGGCATGTGGGTATACGTGATTACCTCCGTCAGCCCCGGGTCCGAGGAAACCTTCCACAACATCCCCGTGGTCCGGGAGGGCGAAACCGTCCTCCAGGAGCGGGGCCTGATGATTACCGAGGTATCCACCAATGCCGTGAGCCTGAAGCTCTCCGGCACCCGGAAGGACCTGGCCAAGGTGAATTCCGGAAACATCACATTGAAGGTGGATTTGTCCAAAATTTATGAGCCGGGTACCCATTCACTGCAGTTTACCACCTCTTACCCCGGGGACGTGGCCTCCAACGCCTTTGTGGAGGAGGCCCGGACGCCGGAAAGCATCACCTTTGTGGTGGAGGAGCGCCGGAACAAAGAGGTTCCCGTGGAAATCAAGTGGATCGGCTCCTCCCCTGAGGGCTTCCTGACGGACAAGGAGAGCCGGGTGCTGGACTATCCCACCGTGACCGTGGTGGGTCCCGCCTCTGTGGCGGACCAGGTTGAGAAGGCGGTGATCGAGGTGGACCTGACCGAGCGGCGGGAATCCATCTCCGAGAGCTTCCGCTACACCCTCTGCGACGCCGAGGGTAACCCCGTGGACGCGGAGAAAATCACCACCAACGTCCAGGAGGTTCGGCTGGATGTGAAGATTCAGCGCTTCAAGGATCTGAAGCTTGTGTGCAATGTGGTAAACGGCGGCGGCGCCACCGCGGACAACGTGGACATTGCCCTCAGTGTGGACACCATCCGGGTGTCCGGCAGCGAGGCCGTTCTGGACAAGCTGGGCGATGAGCTGGTGGTTGCCACCATCAACCTGGCGGATTACCCCAAGAACGCGGAGCTGGAATGCGCCATCAACCTGCCGGAGGGCGTGACCAACCTGACCGGTGTGACGGAGACCAAGGTCAGCCTGACCTTCAAGGGCCTGACCACCAAGACGCTGGTGCTGGACGAGTTCCACAGCGTCAACGTCCCCGAGGGAATGATTGCCGAGATCACCACCCAGGAGTTGAAGGTGGAGATTCGGGGTCCCGCCCAGCTGATGCAGCGCCTCACCGTTGGGGATGTACGGGCCACCGTGGACTTCGCCGCGGCGGAGCCCGGCTCCTTCTCGGTCAGGGTGATCATCACCTTCAGTGAGGAATTTGCCGCCCTGGGCGTGGTAGGCCCCTGCTCCGTGGTGGCCACCATCAGTCCCGAAGAGTAACGGAGGGGTAATCTTGGAACAGAAGGTGCGCATCCGGGAAGTTCTCCCGGACGGGACGGCCCTGGTGGTTCACGTCAGGGAAAGCGCCTGCTCCGGGGACTGCCACAAGTGCGCCGGCTGCGGCGCGGCCAAGGAAACCATTACCCTCCGGGCGGCCAACCCCATCGGCGCGGCGGCGGGGGATGTGGTGATGATCTCCTCCGCCTCCGGCCCGGTGCTTCGGGCCGCCGCGGCCACCTATCTGCTGCCGCTGGTGCTGTTCTTCCTGGGATATTTTCTGGGAGGCGGCTGGGGCGGCGGCCTGGGCTTTGCCCTCGGCGTGGCCGGAATCGTGGCCTATGACCGCCTGGTGGCGAAAAAAGAAGGGACCATCTATACGATAACGGGCTATGCCCGAAAAGAAGGGGACAATAACCGTGGTTAAAAGTATGACCGGCTACGGCCGCTGCGTGGAAACCGTGGGCGGCAGGGAATTCACCGTGGAGCTGCGCTCCGTCAACAACCGCTACTTAGACTGCACCGTGAAGCTGCCCAGGCAGCTGTCCTTCGCCGAGGACACGGTGAAGCAGGCGGTGAAGGCTGCCATTTCCCGGGGCAAGGTGGATGTATTCATCTCTATGCGCTCCGAGGGAGGCTCCGACGCCAAGGTAACCCTGAACGCGCCCCTGGTGGAAGGGTATCTTGCCGCCATGAAGGAAATGGCCCAGCGCTATGGGGTCGTCGATGACATCAGCGTGTCAACGCTTGCCCGGATGCAGGATGTGTTCACCGTGGAACGGGAAGAGGTGGACGAGGAGCAGCTGCTGAAGGATCTGATGACCGTGGTGGACAAGGCCATTGCCGGCTACGATGCCATGCGCGCCGCGGAAGGCGCAGCCCTGGAGAAGGATCTGCGCCGCCGGGGCGAAACCATTCTGGAGCTGGTTGCCCAGGTGGAGGCCGGCTCCGGCCAGACAGTTTCGGACTACCGGGCCCGGCTGGAGAGCAAGCTCCGGGAGGTGCTGGCAAACACCGCCATTGACGAGAGCCGGATCCTCACCGAGGCGGCCATCTTCGCCGACAAGGTGGCGGTGGACGAGGAAACCGTCCGCCTGCGCAGCCATTTAAGCCAGATGAACCAGATGCTGAAGGGCGGTGGGGCCATCGGCCGGAAGCTGGACTTCCTGCTCCAGGAGATGAACCGGGAGAGCAACACCATCGGCTCCAAATGCTCCGATGTGCGCCTGGCCCGGATCGTGGTGGACATCAAGGCCGAGCTGGAGAAGATCCGGGAACAGACCCAGAACATCGAGTGAGGCAGCCCTATGAAACTGATTAACATCGGCTTCGGCAGCCTGATTGCCGCCCACCGGCTTCTGGCCGTAGTGGCCCCGGACTCCGCCCCCATTAAGCGGGTTATCCAGGAGGCCCGGGACCGGGGTATGCTCATTGACGCCTCCTACGGCCGGAAAACCAAGGCGGTAATTCTGATGGATACGGATCATGTGATTCTGTCCGCCATCACCCCGGAGACCATCCGGAGCCGGTGGAGCGGGGATGAGACGCTATCGGAGGAGGAAGAAAAAGAATGACCCAGGGAAAACTGTTTGTGATTTCCGGCGCCTCCGGCGTGGGCAAGGGCACCGTGCTGAAGGAGGTCATGAAGCGGCGGGAGAATCTGCGGTTCTCTGTTTCCGCCACCACCCGGCCTCCCAGACCCTCGGAGGTGGACGGAAGGGAATACTACTTCGTCACCCGGCAGCGGTTCGAGGAAATGATCCGAAACGGGGAGTTCCTGGAGTACGATGAACACAACAGCAATTACTACGGCACCCCCAGAGCCCAGGCGGAGGAGAAAATGGCGGCAGGTCCGGTGCTTCTGGACATCGAGCCCATGGGCGCGGCCCAGGTGCGCAAATCCGCTCCGGACGCGGTGCTGATTTTCATCATGCCTCCCTCCATGGACGAGCTGGAGCGCCGGCTCCGCAGCCGCAACGACACCCCCGAGGATCAGATTGAAATGCGCCTGGAACGGGCAGTCTGGGAAATGGAGCAGCGGGTCTGGTATGACTACGTGGTGGTCAATGCGCAGCTGGAGCCCTGCGTCCGGGAAGTCCTTGACATCATCGCCAAGGAATGCGGGGAAACCGCGTAAAAACACATATCGCGCCGCGTCAGGTATACGGCAAGCTGTTGCTCACAGCAGTTGACAGTGGACAGTTGACAGTGGACAGTTAAGGAGTCCCTTCGGGACAATTCCAATCATTCCGGCAGAGAAACGCAGAACCCCTTCCGGAGATGTGCTGTGGCCGCTGGTTTTGAATCCATTTTTAATCATCCCGAAGGGATACCACAACTGTCAATTGTCAACTGGACAACAGCGTCCTTTCCTGCTGATGGCTGCCGATAATTATTCTTATTTTGGAGGAACGAAAAATGCTTTACCCCCCTGTTGCTGAACTGCTTAAGAACGTGGACAGCCGGTATCTGCTGGTGAACGTGGTGGCCCACCGGGCCCGCCAGATCGCCGCGGAAGCGGAGGCGCTCCAGGAGGAGCTGCCGGAGAAGCCCGTCACTATGGCCATCAAAGAGGTTGCCGAAGGCAAGCTCACCGGCTTTGTGAAGGACGAGTACAAGAATTGATGCGCTTGCCGGCTTCGGTCGGAAGACAAATTGGTGTTTGCTGAATAATCGCTGTCATTGCCACACCAGTGTGCGCACTGGTTCGCAATGACAGGAAACTTTGAGGCGAAGCCGCCAAACAACAATTTGTCTACGGAACAACGCCGATATACACAAAACTGATTCAGAAAGGAAAAGGGCTCTATGATCGGGAAAATTGCTGTATCGGCGGCGAATTTTGCCATTGACAAGCCCTATTCCTATTGGATTCCCCAGGAAATGACCCTGATCCCCGGGCAGCGGGTGACGGTGCCCTTTGGCCGGGGAAACCGCCGTGCCGAGGGCGTGGTTCTGTCCGTGGAGGAGGGCTCCCAGGAGGGCTTAAAAACCGTGGAGGCGGTGTTGGATGAGCAGCCTTTGCTTTCCCCCTTGCAGCTGCGGCTGGCAGCTTTCCTCCGGGAGCGGTATTTCTGCACCTTTTTTGACGCTTGCCGGGCCATCCTGCCTGCGGGACTGTGGTTTGACACCAAGGCGGTGTATTCCCTCACAGAAAACCGGGAGTGGAAGGAAAAGACCATCCGCAAACCCGGCGCTGCCGAGATTCTGCGCCTGATGGAGCAGCTGGGCGGCGGAGCCAAAGAGCAGGAGCTGGAGGCCCTGGGACTGGAGCGGGATGCCTTGGAGGATGCCTTGCGGTATCTTGCGGGGAAGAAATGGATTTCCACCCAGACGGAGTACCTCCGCCGGGGCCGGGACAAGACCGAGAAAATCGCCACCCTCACCGCCTCCGCCGAGGAGGCCCGGGACTATGCCCAGCGCTCCCCCAGGCAGCGTGCCGTGCTGGAAATGCTGAGCAATCTGGGGGAAGTAAGCGTCAAGGAGCTGTGCTATTTCACCGGGGCCACCCCGGCCATGGTGCGGCGGCTGGAGGAGAAGGGTTATGTGACCCTGGCTGACCGGCCGGTTCTGCGGTGCCGGGAGATTGTCCCTGCGCCCTTAGACGGGCCCCTGGTGCTGAATGAGGAGCAGGAAAGCTGCTTCCGGGGCCTTCGGGATCGGATGGAAGGGGAGAATCCCGGGGTGGCGCTGCTGTACGGCATCACCGGCTCCGGGAAAACCAGCGTGTACATCCGGCTGATCCGGGAATGCCTGGATCAGGGGAAAAGCGCGCTGCTGCTGGTGCCGGAAATCGCCCTGACGCCCCAGCTGCTGGGGCTGATGGCTGCCCATTTTGGCGACCAGGTGGCGGTGCTCCACAGCAGCCTCCCCGCCGGGGAGCGCTATGACCAGTGGAAGCGGATCCGCTCCGGCGAGGCCAAACTGGTGGTGGGCACCCGCTCTGCCGTATTTGCCCCCTGCACCCCGGGCCTCATCATCCTGGACGAGGAGCAGGAGCATTCCTATAAATCCGAGAATACACCCCGCTACCATGCCCGGGAAGTGGCTATCTGGCGGGGAGCCAAGGAGGGGGCTCTGGTGCTTCTGGGTTCCGCAACCCCCTCCATCGAGACCATGTACCGGGCGAAAACCGGGGTCTACGGCCTGTACACCCTCCACCGCCGGTACAACGGAAGACCTTTGCCCCGGGTGGAGATTGTGGATATGCGCCGGGAGCTGGAGCTGGGCAATGACGGAAGCCTCAGTATCCCCCTGCGGCAGGCCATGGTGGACACCCACGAGGCGGGAAAGCAGACCATCCTGCTTCTCAACCGCCGGGGAGCCTCCCGGGCGCTGGTGTGCGTGGACTGCCGGGAAACCCCGGAATGTCCCCGGTGCAGCCTGCGGCTTACCTACCACAGCGCCAACGACCGGCTTATGTGCCACTACTGCGGGTTTTCCGAGCCCGCGCCCCGGCGGTGCCCCAAGTGCGGCGGGCCCTTAAAGCCCATCGGCACCGGCACCCAGAAGGTGCAGCAGGAGCTTGCGGAACTGTTTCCCCAGATGGAAACCCTGCGGATGGACGCGGACACCGTCAGCGCGGTGAATACCCACGAAAAGATTCTGGAGCGGTTCCAGCAGGAGCATATTCCGGTGCTTCTCGGCACCCAGATGGTAGCCAAGGGGCTGAATCTGCCCCAGGTGACCCTGGTGGGGGTGCTGGACGCGGACCTGAGCCTCTACACCGGCGGCTACCGGGCGGGGGAGACCACCTTCAATATGCTGACCCAGGTGGTGGGCCGGGCCGGACGGGGAGACACCCCCGGCAGAGCCGTGATCCAGACCCTGGTGCCGGAGCATCAGGTGATTCGTCTGGCGGCGGAGCAGGATTACGAGGGCTTTTACAATCTGGAAATCCAGCTGCGCCGGGTGCAGAACGCGCCGCCCTTCGGGGACTATGCCATTGTCACCTTCCTGGGCCAGGACGAAAAGAAAGTGATTGCCGCGGCGGCGAAGTTCCGGGACAGCCTGCGCCTGACCCTGGAGCGGCCGGACTACGCCGGGGAGCGCTGCGGTGTCCTGGGTCCCGCCCCCTGCCCGGTGCCCAAGATCAATTACAACTACCGCTACCAGCTCACCCTCCGCTGCGCCATGACCAAAAAGCTTCGGGCCCTGCTGGCCTGGCTGCTGGGCAAGCTGGCAGGCGACAAGGAATTCCGGGGCGTTTCCGCCTTCGTGGATGTGAACGGATATGACGGGTAAATTGACAATTGACAATTGTGCTTATCGGCTTTACTCAGCTGCTCGGTAAAATGTTGTTTAGCGGTC
>JBJEYY010000210.1:0-7629 GCA_051887095.1 Faecousia sp.
GGTAATCGTTACCTGGTTCCATTCAACCGGGGGATTGCCACACCAGCGTGCGCGCTGGTTCGCAATGACAGCGTTATTGTCAGTGCGAACGCATAAACAACAATTTACCGTACGCGCGCTTTTTGAAATCATCCCGAAGGGATACCGAAACTCTCCACTTTCCACTGTCAACTGTCCACTCCCTTGTCATATCCCTTCACGGGATGCATAGGCTTACAGCGACAGGAGGGATGGGGCATGGCGCAGACCCAGAAGCTGACGCTGGAGGACCGGAACAAGCTCACCATGAACGCGGTGACGGAGGTGGTGAGCTTCGAGGAAAGCACCGTGGTGCTGCAAACGGAGCTTGGCACCCTGGTGGTGCAGGGCCGGGAGCTGAAGCTGAAAACCCTCTCCCTGGAGGGGGGCCAGGTGGCCGTGGACGGGGAGATCACCGCCCTGGTCTACGAGGAGCCCAGAACCCGCCGGGGCTGGTGGGGGCGGCTGCAGGGATGACCGAGCCTGCCCTGGCCGCCCGCCGCCTGTGGCTGGCGTTTCTGCTGGGGCTGGGGCTTGGGCTGTGGTATGCCCTGCTCCGGCCCCTTCGCCGCCGCCGATACGGCCCGGCGGACGCGCTGTTCGTGCTGGGAGCCTTCTGCGCCTGGCTTTATCACGGCTTCGAAGTGTGCCGGGGGGATCTTCGGCTGGGCTACAGCGCGGGACTTCTCCTGGGAACGGTGCTGATGGATCGGACACTGGGCGTGCGCCTGGAGCCGGTGTTTTCCATTTTCTGGAAATCTTTCCGGAGAATTCTGGAGCTTCCTCTTCTGCCCGGCAGGATTTTTTTCAGATTCACGAAAAAAACAGTTGCATCTGGGGGAAAATGGGTTAAAATAAAGTGGAATAACCGTCGGCATTTCCGACGGAAGCCCGGAGGTGAACCCCATGAATCCCAAAAAGCAGCCCAAGCCCAGCCTACAGGTGGTGGTGCGCTCCAGCTCCCCCGCTCTGAAGATTGCGGTGACGGTGCTTATCGTGTTCTCTATGGCAGCCCTGGCAGCTCTGGCCTGGGTTCGCGGCAGCATCCGCGGGCAGGTGGAAAGTCTGCGGCAGGAGGCCGCCGCCATAGAGCAGGAAAATCGGGAGCTGCAGGAAAAAATTGACAACCTGGGGTCCGTCCAAAGCGTGCAGGACATCGCCCGGGAGGAGCTGGGGCTGGTGGATCCCAACACCGTCATGATCCAGCCGGAGCAATAGAACACATTTTCAGCAAGAATATGGAGGAAAGAGAGTCAGTATGGAGTTAACCGTTGGAGCCATTGTAGAGGGCAAGGTCAAATCGATTACCAATTTCGGTGCGTTCATCGCCCTGCCGGAGAACAAGACCGGCATGGTACATATTTCCGAGGTGGCCAATGCCTACGTCAGCGACATCCGCCAGCACCTGACCGAGGGCCAGGATGTGAAGGTGATGGTCATCGGCAACGAAAATGGCAAAATCAATCTGTCCATTAAGCGCCTGGAGCCCCGGCCTCAGCGGGATGCCGCGCCCAGAGGCGGAAATAATAATTTTCGGAGCCAGAACCCCCAGCAGCGGCCAAGCGCCCCCCGCAGCACCGGCAGACCGCCCGTGCAGCCCGCCGCGCCCAAGACCGCGGACCAGCTGTTCGAGGAGAAGCTGAAGGCCTTTATGACCGAGTCCGACAGCAAAATCTCCTCCATCAAGCAGTATTCCGACCACAGAACCAAGAACAGAAGACGATAAACGTCAGTTGACAGTTGACAGTTGACAGTTGACAGTTGTGGTATCCCTTCGGGATGATTTGAAATAGTCCCAAAGGGACTCCTTAACTGTCCACTGTCCACTGTCCACTGTCAACTCCTGCAGGAGTGGAGTTATGTCAACTGTTGTCATCACCGGCGGGTCCCGGGGGATCGGGGCGGCGGCGGTGGAGCTGTTTGCCGCCCGGGGAGACCGGGTTTATTTTCTGTATGAGAAGCATCACGACGCCGCCCGGGAGGTGGCGCGGCGTACCGGAGCCACTCCCATCTGCTGCGACGTGGCAAGCCGGGAGCAGGTGGAGGCGGCCTTCGCCCAAATCCCTCAGGTGGATGTGCTGATCTGCTGCGCGGGCATCTGTCACTACGGCCTGATGCGCGACATAGCGGAGGAAACCTGGGACCGGCTCTTCGCGGTGAACGTGAAGGGCGTGTACCACTGTGTGAACGCGGCCATGCCCTCCTTCCTCCGGGAGCACCGGGGCTGCGTCATCACCGTGTCCAGCATGTGGGGCCGGGTGGGCGCCTCCTGCGAGGCGGCCTACTCCGCCACCAAGGGGGCGGTGATTGCCCTGACAAAGGCCCTGGCCAAGGAGCTGGGTCCCAGCGGCATCCGGGTCAACTGCGTGGCCCCGGGGGTGATCCTCACGGACATGTGCGCGGCAGTGGACCCCCAGGTGCTTTCGGAAATGGCGGCGGAAGCACCGGTGGGCCGCAATGGGACCCCCATGGACGTGGCCAAAGCCATGGCGTATCTCGCCGAGGCGGAATTTGTCACCGGAGAAGTGCTTGCCGTGGACGGCGGCTATGCCATCGGGTAGAAGGTTTTCCCGCAGCGCGGCAAATTGGTGTTTGGCGAATATATGCTGTCATTGCGAGCCAGTGCGCACACTGGCTCGCAATGACAGGAAACTTTGAGGCAAAGCGTCAAACACCAATTTGCCGAGCAGCAGGGCATCCCCGAAGGGGAATCCCACAACTGTCCACTGTCAACGAAACAAAAGGAGAGAAAACATGAAGATTGCAATCGGCTGTGACCATGGGGCTCTGGAATTAAAGAACACCGTAAAGGCGCACCTGGAGAAGCGGGGCTTTACGGTGGAGGACTTCGGCACCTACACGGCCCAGAGCTGCGACTACCCCGACTTTGCCGCCGCGGCGGCCCGGGCGGTGGCCTCCGGAGAATGTGAAAAGGGCATTGTGCTGTGTACCACAGGCATCGGCGTGTCCATCAGCGCCAACAAGATTCCCGGCATCCGCTGCGCCCTGCTGTCGGATGTGTGGTCCGCGAAAATGACCCGGCTCCACAACGACACCAACATGATGGCCCTGGGAGCCGGTGTGGTGGGCCCCAACCTGGCCCTGGAAATCGTGGATGTGTGGCTGGACACAGCCTTTTCCGGCGAAGAACGCCACCAGCGCCGGATTGACAAGGTCATGGATCTGGAAAAATAAATCATTCCCCAGCCGGTTCCGGCTGGGGAATTCTTATTCAGCTGCAGGGAGCCTTCTGTTGGAGAAACCGACAAATTGGTGTTTGCAGATTTCAAACACGCCATCTGTAGGGCGGGGTCATGACCCCGCCGCTCCGTTTGGATGACTGAGAACTACGGTTTTTTGGTATATTTTCGTGCTCAATCCCATTAGGTGGGCGGCGGGGTCATGACCCCGCCCTACAGAGGCAGCGTTGCAAACAGCAATTTGCACAACTGCTTACTTCCACAGGTACACCCGGCATTCGTAGGGCTGCAGGGTCCCGGACTGGGGGGATGCGTAATTACCCAGCACCAATTCGGCCTTCTCCAAATCGAAGCCCCGGGGGGAGTGGAAGGTGGTTTCGCTGTCCCGGAAGGAGCAGACTACCAGAATCCGCTGCGTTCCGTCATCCCGGGAGAAGATGTAGTGGCTTCCGGACAGGGGCCGGTACTCCCGGTAGTCTCCGTGGCGGACGCAGCTGAGCCTTCTGCGAAGGGCGATGGCCCGGCGGTAGAAGTTCAGCACCGAATCCTCCCGGCCCTCCTGCTCCGCCGCGTTGATGCTTACGTAATTGGGATTCACGCGCATCCAGGGGGTTCCCGTGGTGAAGCCCGCGTTTGCCTCGGCGCTCCACTGCACGGGGGTGCGGGAATTGTCCCGGCTGCTGCGGTGCAGCCGCGCAAGCCGCTTCTCGGGGCTTTGCTTCAGGGCGGTGTGGTGGTAGTTCCAGATGGTCTGCACATCCCGGTATTCGTCGATGCTCTCCAGCGGGCAGTTGGTCATACCCAGCTCCTGGCCCTGGTAGAGGAAGGGGGTTCCCTGCTGGAAGAGCATGGCCGTGGCCAGGGTTTTCGCGCTCTCCTCCCGGAATTTTTCACTTCCGTAACGGGACACGATTCGCGGATGATCGTGGTTTTCCAGGTACAGCATGTTCCAGGCCCTGCCATGGAGCTTCCGCTGCCAGGAGGAGAAGGCCCGCTTCAGCTTCCGCAGGGAAAACTTGGTTGGCAGCCAGTCCGTGAACAGGCAGTCCGCGCACACGCACTGGAACTGGATCATCATGTCCATCTCCCCGGTCTGTTCGTCAATGTAGGTCAGTGCCTTTTTCGGGGACACCAGAGGGGCCTCCGCCAGGGTCATGCAGTCGTAGTGGTCCAGCACGTCGCGCTTAAACTCCCGCAGGTACTCGTGAATCCGGGGGCCGTGGTTATACTGGCCCATACCCTTGTAAATGGGGAACAGGTGGTCGTCCGGCAGGCCCTCGGGCTTGGAGATGTAGGTGATCACGTCCTCCCGGAAGCCGTCCACCCCCATATCCAGCCAGAACCGGAGGATTTTCTTGACCTCCTCCCGGACGAGGGGATTGTCCATATTCAGATCCGGCTGCTTCACGGCGAACAGGTGCAGGTAGTATTCCCCCCGGACCTCATCGTAGGTCCAGGCCTTGCCCTCGAAGTTGGAGTCCCAGTTGTTGGGGAGCTTCCCGCCTTTCTTTCCGGGCCGCCAGATGTAGTAGTCGGTGTAGGGCTCGATCCGCCGGCGGCTTTTCTGGAACCATTCGTGCTCATCGCTGGTGTGGTTGATGACCAGGTCCATAAGGACCTTCATCCCCCGCTCATGGGCTCCCTCCAGCACCTGCCGGAAGGCCTCCATGCCGCCGAATTCCGGGGCAATGTCCATGTAGTCCGAGATGTCGTAGCCGCAGTCCGCTCCAGGGGAGGGATACAGGGGCGAAAACCAGATACCGTCGCAGCCTAACTCCTTGATATAGTCCAGCTTCTCCAGCACGCCCCAGAGATCCCCCATGCCGTCCCCGTTGCCGTCTTTAAAAGACCGGGGCCAGATCTGGTAGAATACCCGATCCTTATACCATCGTGTCCGCTCCATTTTCAGCGCCTCCTTGTATCGGTTTGTTCCATTGTAGCACATTCCCTCCCGTTCGTCACGGGGAAAATTGCTTTTTTCGACAATTCCACACATTGAAAACCCGCCTAGGCTTGGTTACAATGATGAATAGGAAAACGAGCAAGTTAGATAAATTGGTGTTTACACTATACGATTCGAATTTTCTGTCATTGCCATGAAAAATGCTGTCATTGCGAACCAGTGCGCACACTGGTGTGGCAATCCCCCGGTTAGAGGGGAAATGTATCGAATAGTGCCCGGAAGAGTGGGAGTCATTGCGATTTTCGCCACGGCGGGATCGCTGCTGGTCCAGGTCACCTTCTTGTTGCTGGCATCGGCGTTGACTGCGGCCACAAGCTGCAGCTTCTTGCCGGAGATCAGCTCCTGGCCCGCCACCTTCTTGGCCACGGTCAGCTGCCGGATGGGGCGCAATACCGTCAGGGCGATCTTGGTGGAGACGGTGGTGGTTTTGCCGTTGATGGTTACCCGGAAGCTGGCGGTGATGTTGGTTTTTCCGGTGCTCTTCAGGAGCATGGTGCCGGTTTCGTCAACCTCTGCCACCTTCTTGTTGCTGCTGGTCCAGGTCACCTCTGCGTTTTCTTCCGTCAGGTATGTGCCGTACAGCTCGCTTGCCGGGTCGGATACATACATCCGGGCAAAGAGATCCCGGTCGCCGTTGGAATCGATGGGGATGGTCACGTTGGTTCCGTTGGGCAGGAGGAAGCCCTGTGCGATCAGCTCCGCCCGGTAGGCCTGTCTGGGATGCACCGTCAGCTGGATTTCATCCTGCTCCCAGGAGTCCATGGAATACGCGGTGATGGTGACCGTGGCGATCTCGTCCACGTCCATGGCCGTGACCTTTCCGTTGGCTTCGTTGACCCAGGCCACGTTGGGATCGCTGCTCTCCCAGTAGAACTTCTGGTTGGTAGCCAGGTGGCCGCTTTCACAGGTGGCGGTGGCCTTGAGGGTCAGGGATTTGCCGCTGCGGAGGATCTGAGTAGGCTCCGCGATGGCTACCCGATCCGCTCTGTATTCGCAGGTCAGGTTTATGGCGGCTGTCAGGGTTGCACAAGTTTTCTGTCATTGCGAACCAGCGCGCACGCTGGTGTGGCAATCCCCCGGATGAAAGGAACCATGTAACGATTACCACCAAAAATCTCAATGGCTCCCACTGTTCCGGGTACTTTTCGATACATTTCCTTTCTAACCGGGGGGATTGCCACACCAGTCTGCGGACTGGTTCGCAATGACAGCGTATTTTTTGTGCGTGCTGGCTCGCAATGACAGGTAATTTGGGACACATCCCTACAAACACCAATTTATCGTTCTGTCCGGGGAACCGGGGTCTTGTCTGCGGGGGTGAAAAAATTGTCAATTAACAGCCTGAAAAGCCAAAATTTGTCTTGCATCCATATGCTGTTTATGTTACAATGGCAAAAATGGAACAAACAATACAACCCATTGGATAGGATGGACGCCATGAGGACCGCAGAAACAATCAATATCGTTTGCTCCGAGCTCGGAATCCCAAAGGCCGACCTGGCGAAGCGGATGGGGATGCTCCCGTCCTCCCTGTACAGAAAGCTTTCCAGGGAGAGCATGACATTTGAAGAATTTCAAAAAAGTCTGGACGCGATGGGGGTCACCATCGAGTTTACGATCGGATACCCGGACGGCAGGACCTACAGCTCCCAGGCAAGTCATGAACTGCTGCTTGAAAAAATGGATCTGCTGGAAAAGGAACTGGAAGCAGCGAGAAAAGCGGCGGATTTTCACAAGAAATCCCTGCGGGATTTACGGACAGCGCTGAACAGCGCCGTCGGATACGCGGAGCTTGGCGGCAGACACAGCTCCAAAGCAGAGGAATATCTGGAGAAGATCCAGTCGATCCTTGCCGATATGGAGGCGACGATCACCTATACCCTCGGCGAATCGCCCGGCGAGGAACCGGCCGCGGAAGCGCAGGAGCACACCGAATCGCTGGAGGGAAAAAGGGTCCTCCTTGTGGATGACAACAAGCTGAATCGTGAGGTTCTGAAAGAAGTCCTCACGGATCACGGCCTGCTGGTTGAGGAGGCGGATGACGGAAGCAAGGCCCTGGCGGCAGTGAAGGCCAGCGAGCCCGGGTATTATCATTTTATCTTGATGGATATCGAAATGCCGGTGATGGACGGATTTGAGGCAACAACGCGGATCCGAAAGCTTCCGAACCGGATCCGGGCCAACGTCCCCATTATCGCCCTGACCGCCAACGCGGTTCCCGAGAATCGGGAGCGAGCCACCGTCGTGGGGATGGATGATTTTCTTGTAAAGCCCACCAACTCCGCCCGCCTGCTGAGAAGCCTGGCAAAATTATTGTGAGCACAGGCGGAAGATCCCGGATTTCGGCTGCCGGTTTGAAAGCAGAATGGGGAATTGGTGTTTGATCGTGCGCACCCCAAATTACCTGTCATTGCGAACCAGCGCGCACGCTGGTGTGGCAATCCCCCG
>JBJEYY010000211.1:0-7530 GCA_051887095.1 Faecousia sp.
ACCAGTCCGCAGACTGGTGTGGCAATCCCCCGGTTAGAGGGGAAATGTACCGAAATGCGCCCTAAAAAGTGGGAGATGTTGCAATTTTCGGCAGTAGTCGTTACCTGCTACCATTCAACAGGGGGATTGCCACGCCAGTGTGCGCACTGGCTCGCAATGACAGCGTATATACGACAAACACCAATTTACCGCGTCTGCACATAATATTTCATGATAATCATACCATACAATTGTAAATAAAGAAAGAATTTTTTTGGTAGGGGGTTGCTTTTTTGCGGGAGTGCGCTATAATATTAGCACTCACATGAAAAGAGTGCTAAAAGCGCCCAAGGAAAGGAAGTTAACACAATATGGAAAAGCAACAGTTCAAAGCGGAGTCCCAGCGTCTGCTGGATCTGATGATCAACTCCATCTACACTCACCGGGAAATCTTCCTGCGGGAGATTATCTCCAACGCCTCCGACGCCATCGACAAGCTGGCCTACACCGCCCTCACCGATGACAAAGTGGGCATCTCCCGGGACGAGTTTGCCATCACCATCACCCGGGACGAGGAAAACCGGACCCTCACCGTGTCCGACAACGGCATCGGCATGACCAAGGAGGAGATGGAGGAGAACCTGGGCACCATCTGCAAGTCCGGCTCCCTGGGCTTCAAGCAGGCCATGGAGAAGCAGGAGGACATCGACATCATCGGCCAGTTCGGCGTGGGCTTCTACTCCGCCTTCATGGTGGCCGGGAAGGTCACCGTGATCTCCCGGAAGTACGGTTCGGACACCGCCTGGAAGTGGGAGTCCGACGGCGCCGACGGCTATACCATCGAGCCCGCCGAGAGAGATGCCGCGGGCACCGACGTGATCATGGTGCTGAAGGAGGATTCCGAGGAGGAGAAGTACTCCGAATTCCTTCAGGAGTACGAGATTCGCAGCCTGATCCGCAAGTATTCCGACTATATCCGCTACCCCATCCGCATGGAGGTGGAGAAGTCCCGGAAGAAGGAGGATTCCCCCGAGGACAAGCCGGAATATGAGAGCTACACCGAAATGGAGACCCTGAACTCCATGGTGCCCATCTGGCAGCGCTCCAAGAAGGACGTGACCCAGGAGGAGTACGAATCCTTCTACCGGGAGAAGTTCTTCGACTACAACAAGCCTCTGCGGGTCATCCACTCCAGCGCCGAAGGAAGCGTGTCCTTCAAGGCTCTGCTGTATATCCCCAGCAAGGCGCCCTACGACTTCTACACCAAGGACTATAAGAGAGGCTTGCAGCTGTACTCCTCCGGCGTGATGATTATGGAGAACTGCGAGGATCTGCTGCCCGAGCATTTCCGCTTCGTCCGGGGCATTGTGGACAGCCAGGATCTTTCCCTGAACATCAGCCGGGAGATGCTCCAGCACAACCGGCAGCTCACCATCATCGCCCGGAACATCGAGAAGAAGATCCGCACCGAGCTGAAGGACATGCTGGATAACGACCGGGAGAAGTATGAGGAGTTCTACGCCGCCTTCGGCCGCCAGCTGAAGTACGGCACCGTGTCCGACTACGGTACCCACAAGGATTCCTGCCAGGATCTGCTGCTGCTGTATTCCCACAAGCAGGGCAAGCTCATCTCCCTCAAGGAGTATGTGGATGCCATGCCGGAGGGACAGGAGAAGATTTA
Source organism: Faecousia sp. (assembly GCA_051887095.1). Classification (GTDB taxonomy): domain Bacteria; phylum Bacillota; class Clostridia; order Oscillospirales; family Oscillospiraceae; genus Faecousia. Next base: position 1,661 of record JBJEYY010000211.1, read on the forward strand.
CTACGCCCCTGGCGAGAACCGGGATCGTCTGGCGAAGCTGCCCCAGGTGGAGCTGCTGGGGAACAAGGGCTATGACGTGCTGCTCTTCACCGAGGACGTGGACGAGTTTATCCCCCAGACCCTGATGACCTATGCCGAAAAGCAGTTCTGCAATGTGGTAACCGAGGACCTGGGGCTCCAGACCGAGGACGAGAAGAAGGAGGCTCAGGAGAAGGCCGAGGAGCTGAAGGGCTTATTGACCTTCGTGAAGGAGAGCCTGGGGGATAAGGTCAAGGAAGTGCGCCTCAGCGAGAATCTGGGCAGCTATCCCGCCGCCATGACCCCTGATGCCGGGATGAGCTTCGAAATGGAGAAGTATATGAAGCGGATGAACCCGGAGTACGCCTACAGTGTGGGCCGGATTCTGGAGCTGAACGCTTCCCACCCTGCGGTCCAGGCCATGCAGAAGGCCATGACCGAGGATCCCGTAAAAGCCAAGGACTACGCCGAGCTCCTGTGCTGCCAGGCCCAGCTGATGGCGGAGCTGCCCCTGGAGGATCCCTTCGCCTACTCCGAGCTGGTGTGCCGGCTGATGAACTGAGGCGATAATTTGTTCTGAGAACGCAGATAAATTGTTGTTTTGCGTAACAAAACATGCTGTCATTGCGAGCCAGTGCGCACACTGGCGTGGCAATCCCCCAAGGTTTTAGGCTGCTTTTCGCTCCGTTTCCCCGTTTTACCGGGGGATTGCCACACCAGTCTGCGGACTGGTTCGCAATGACAGATAATTTGGAACATTTAGTGTAAACAACAATTTATCTTCCCAGCGTGTTTTGGGTTGCACGGAGGGCCCGGGTGTGATACACTGAAGGGACAAGAGCCCTCCGGAATCCGGAGGGCGGAAAGAGAGGCGAACAAACATGCATGTTGGATATCGTTTTGGCACCGGTGACGAGGCTTTGATCGGCGCGGTGGCCAGCCTGATGGGCATTCCCGGCTTTGTGATTCAGGTTGCGGTCTATGTGTTCAGCTGCCTGGCGCTGTACACCATCGCCAAGCGCAGAGGGCTGAATAACCCCTGGCTCAGCTGGATTCCTGTGGCGAACGTCTGGATTCTGGGCTCCATTGCCGATCAGTACCGGTATGTGGCCCGGGGCGAGGTCAGAAGCAAGCGCAAGGTGCTGCTGACCCTGAAAATCATCAGTGCCGCATTGACCGCCGTCATGGTGGTGCTGTGCATCGGCGCGGTGGCCGGGGCCATCGGCGGCGCAGTCGTGGGCAGAAACGAGGACCTGATTGTGCGCAGTGTGATGGGCTCCCTGGTGGGCGTAGTTGGGTTGGCGCTGCCGCTGGTGGGCGTGACCATTGCCGCGGCCATCATCCGGTACATGGCGCTGTATGATCTGTACAGCTCTTGCGACCCCGACAACAAGACCGTCTTCGTGGTGCTCAGCATTCTTTTCAGCATTACGGTGCCGGTGTTCCTGTTCCTTTGCCGGAACAAGGATTACGGGATGCCCCCCAGAAGGGAAGTCTGATTCCCTGCCTGCCGGCTGAACCCGGCAGTGCGGCAAATTGTTGTTTGTAAATTAAACGCTGTCATTGCGAGCCAGTGCGCACACCACTTAAGCGGACTGGTTCGCAATGACAGGTAATTTGGGACACATCCCTACAAACACCTATTTGTTGATTTCCTGAACGGCGGTACGCGCTTTTTGAGGAAACAGAAAACACCTGCGCTTCCCGGAAGGGAGGTGCAGGTGTTTTTATTTGCGGTAGAGGACATCCTCGTCCACCGGAATGACTCCGTTGGATGCTTCATATTCCTTTACGCAGATTTGCGCCAGGTATTCCAGCTGGGCATTCAAGGAGCGTTTGTTGTCCTTGGCAACGTAGGATATTTTGTAGAGAAGCTCCGGTTCAAAACGGATCCCGGTCTGTACCTTGTTGGTCGCCATGATAACACCTCGCTAAAAATATGATAACAGTATACCAACATGAAACTTGAAATAATACAAACAGAGTGTTATCATAATACGGAACGCGAGGAGGGGATTGACATGGAAGCCAAGATGATTGAGGAAATCGGAAAAGCAGATGGGTACGAAGTTGAGGAGCTTCTGAAAGCGCTTATACAGCGCTATGCGGTGCTATATCCGGATTGGGAGCTGGGGGTGATTTCTCTGAAGAAAACTATGGACAGAAATGAGCAGCTCGACGGAATGATTCGGATTCTGCAAGGCTTGAAAGAATAGGCAACCTCTAAGGGATGCCCAATCATTCAAAGAGGATCCAAAATGAAAAGAAAAACACCTGCGCTTCCCGGAAGGGAGGTGCAGGTGTTTTTGGTGGAAGGGAATACCCGAATCGTCAGTTACAGCGCGCCGAAGAGGGTGAGCATGATGACGATGACGGTGACGCTGATGGGGATGGTCAGGGAGTTGACGCAGGCAGTCAGGGCGGGATCTCCTCCGGCCCGCTCGGACAGGGCGGTGGAGGCGATGGACACCGGGGCACAGGAGGCGATGGCCAGGGTCTGGCGGATTTCCAGGGGAAAGGGCAGCAGGAAGCATACCCACACCGCGGCAATGGCCGCGGCCAAGCGAAGGGCAACCATGCCGCCTACGTTCTTCAAAACCTCCCGGCTCATTTGGCTGTCAAACATCATACCCACCATCATCATGGCGAGAAAGGCGTTGGCCGAGGCAATGGGGCTTAAGAAATTCACAACGCCCTGCGGAATGGTGACCCCCGCCAGGGAGAGGATCAGCATCAGCGTATAGGTCAGAAAGGGCCGGGAGGAGAGAAGGCTCTTTCCCACCCGGGAGAGGGAGATTTTTCCGCCCCCGTCCAGGATGGCCCCGGAGATGGCGAAGGTGCCGCCGGTGCACATCAGGGCGCTGCCCGCGTCAAACAGGCAGCAGCTTACCACTCCGGCCGGGGACAGGAAGCTCTGGACAAAGGGCAGGGCAAAGGCCCCGATGTTGTAGCCCGGGACACTGTTGAGCCACACGGCCCGAATCTGACGGGGCTTTCCCCGGCTGACCACGATGGCGATCAGAAGCACCACCCAGTTAAGGGCAAATCCCACCACCGCGCACAGCAGCAGCTTCGGCTCCGGCCGGTAGGAGGCAAAGCCGGTGATGGCCGCGGCGGGCAGGGTGATGTTCAGCACCAGCTTCATGGGGATCACGTAGTCTTTGGATCCGAAGAAGCCGCGGCGGCGCAGCAGCGCGCCCAGAATCATGATGGCGAGAAACGCGGAGGATTTCAGCAATACCTGTGCCATTGGGTGCCTCGATCAGCGGTAATAGCGGAAACGGGTGCCTACGCGCATGCCGTTCCACACCCTGTCGCACGCGTCCAGAACATCCTGGGGCAGGGGATCGGCCAGCACGGCGGAGAGGTTGGGCTCCAGGTGGGACAGCTTGCTGACCCCCACCAGCACCGAATGGATTCCCGGCTGGTTGGCGCACCAGCGCAGGGCCAGCTCCGCCGGGGTCAGCCCGGCCTCCCGGGCCACGGCGGCCAAAGCCTCAGAGGCGTCGAAATTCTCGTCGGACCAATAGCGGTCGTGGTAGGTCGGGTTGTCCGCCAGACGGGTCCCTTCCGCGGGGCGGCCCTTGGCGTGCTTTCCGGTGAGCAGGCCGCTCATCAGGGGGTTGTACGAAACCAGTCAGGCCCAGAACTACGTCGCAGTTCTTCACGCCGACCAGCTTCAGGATGGTCAGAGCCATGCGCTTGGCGGCGCCGCTCTTCTCCAGGAAGATGCCCATGATACAGCCAAAGCCGATGACCACACCGATGGAACCCATGGTGTTGCCGAAGCCTGTGGTGACGGTCTTGACGCAGGCGGTCAGGCTGTCCACCGAGCCGAAGGGCATCGCCAGAACGGCGATCAGAATTGCGGAGATAATCAGGGACGGGAATGCGTGCATTTTGGTGAAGATGATCAGCGCCATCATCACCACAATGCCGATGGCCATTGCCAGTACGGGATGCAACATTGATAAAACCTCCTGTAAATCTCTTTCTATACCAACGCCTTAGCGTTTAGTACCTGCTTTATGCGGGGATGGGGGTGCGAAGGGGGAAAGCTGATAAATTATTGTTTAGCGGCCTCGCCTCAAGTTTTCTGTCATTGCGAACCAGCGCGCACGCTGGTGTGGCAATCCCCCGGTTAGAGGGGAAATGTATCGAATAGTGCCCGGAAGAACGGGGATTGTTGCGGCTCTTGGTGGTAATCGTTACCTGGTTCCATTCAACCGGGGGATTGCCACGCCAGTGTGCGCACTGGCTCGCAATGACAGCGTATATTTGACAAACACCAATTTACCGCTCCGAAAGCCGGTCAGATCACGGGGCCAAGGCAGAAGATGTCCATGGAGCCGAAGTAGCCCAGGGCTTCGTTCTTGGTCATCTGGCCGGAGAGCACCTGCAGCATCAGCTGGAAGGCCTCCTCGCCAACTTCCTCGATGGTCTTTTCGCCGGTGATGATTCGGCCCGCGTTCAGATCCATATCGTGCTGCATCCGCTCATAGGTGTTGGGATTGCCGCAGATCTTGATGACGGGCATGGAGGGGAAGCCCTGGGGCGCGCCCCGTCCGGTGGAGAACATCATGAATTGGGCGCCGGTGGCCGCCATGCCGGTGAGGATCTCCGGCTCCCGGCCGGGAGCGTCCTTGATCCACAGACCCTTTTGGCCGTCCACCCGGTCGCAGTATTCCAGCACGCCCTGAATGGGCCGGTGGCCGGACTTGACGATGGCGCCCAGGCTCTTTTCCTCGATGCTGCTTAAGCCCCCGCGATGTTGCCGGGAGTGGGCTGGCCGCCCCGCATATCCTCGCCGATGGCCTTGGCCCGCTTCTCCATGCGGTCCACGATCTCATAGATCTTCTGTCCCACGGGGCCGTTCTCGCCGCCCACCGCCCGCCGGGCCAGGATGTGCTCGCCGCCCAGGAACTCGGTGGTCTCGCCGAAGACCACGGTGGCGCCCAGGTCCACCAGCTTGTCCGCGATGTAGCCGATGACGCAGTTGCTGGCCATGCCGGAGGTGGTGTCGGAAGCGCCGCACTTGATGGCCATGACCACGTTGGAGATGTCCACGGGAACCCGCTGCTGGCCGGAAATCTGCTGCACCAGCCGCTGGGCGGCGTCAATGCCCGCCTGAATGGCCCGGGAGGTGCCGCCAAGCTCCTGGATGCGGATGATCTCCACCGGCTTGCCGGAGGCCCGGATCTCCTCCACCATCCGCTCATGGTCGGTGCCCTCGCAGCCCAGGCTGACAATGAGTGCCGCGCCCACATTGGGGCTCTGGCCCAGGTTGGACAGGGTGTCCGTGACCCGCTTCAGGTCGATGGGCAGCTGGCAGCAGCCCTGGTGATGGAAATAGCCGATGGTGCCCTGGACCTGGCGGCAGATGGCCTGGCCCACATCGTTGGCACAGATGACGCTGGGGATCACGGCCACCAGGTTTCTGGCACCGTACTTCCCACCCGCACGGGGATAGCCCATAAATGTGTAGCTCATGACGGACCCTCCTTTACAGGTCGCCCCGGCCCCGGAGGGCGTCCAGGTTGTGCACATGGACGTAGTCGCCCTTGGAGATGGGATGGCTGGCGGCGCCGATGCACTCGCCGTATTTCATAATGTGCTCGCCGGGGGCAATGTCCCGCAGGGCGATTTTGTGGCCGTAGGGCACGTCGCCGTGGACGGTGATGATCTCGGAATTGCCCTTTTTGTCCCGGACCTCCACCTCGGTTCCGTCCGTGATTCCGTTGGCAAAGATGGTGGCCACGTTGTCCAGATCGTCAACCTTCAGCGCTAATTTCAGTTCCATGGTTATAATCCGCCTTTCTGCGAAAGGCACCGACGAGGTTATGAAACAGGTG
>JBJEYY010000212.1:0-7342 GCA_051887095.1 Faecousia sp.
AGTTGCCCTCCATGCCGTACTCCTTGGCGGCATTGTCCAGGTTGTGGAAGATGTTCACCATGATGTCCTTCAGCTTGGCGTCCACCTCCTGGAAGGTCCAGCTCAGGCGCATGGAGTTCTGGGTCATCTCCAGAGCGGAGGTGGCCACGCCTCCGGCGTTGGCGGCCTTGCCGGGGCAGAAGAGGATGCCGTTTTCCTGGAGGAACTTGGTGGCGTCCAGGGTGGTGGGCATATTGGCACCCTCCACCACGGCGAAGCAGCCGTTTGCCACCAGGGCCTTGGCGTCCTCCAGCTGCAGCTCGTTCTGGGTGGCGCAGGGCAGAGCCACGTCACACTTGACGGTCCACACGCCCTTGCCCGCGTGATAGACAGCGTTGGGACGGGCCTTGGCGTACTCCGTCAGCCGGGCACGGCGGACCTGCTTCACGTCAATCAGGGTGTCCACGTCGATGCCGTCGGGATCGTAAATCCAGCCGCTGGAATCGGAGCAGGTCACGGGCTTGGCACCCAGCTGCCAGGCCTTCTCGATGGCGTAGGTGGCCACGTTGCCCGCGCCGGAAACCGCCACGGTCTTCCCCTTCAGCTCCTTGCCATTGCAGCGGAGCATTTCGTCCGTCAGGTACAGAAGACCGTAGCCGGTGGCCTGGGTACGGGCCAGGGAGCCGCCGTAGCTCAGGCCCTTGCCGGTGAGCACGCCTTCGTAAAGGCCCCGAATCCGCTTGTACTGGCCGAAGAGGTAGCCGATTTCCCGGCCGCCCACGCCAATGTCACCGGCGGGCACGTCGGTGTCCGCGCCGATATACTTGTACAGCTCGGTCATAAAGCTCTGGCAGAAGGCCATGATCTCCCGGTCAGATTTGCCCTTGGGGTCAAAATCGGAGCCGCCCTTGCCGCCGCCGATGGGAAGGCCGGTCAGGCTGTTCTTGAATACCTGCTCAAAGCCCAGGAACTTGATGACACTTAAATTCACGCTGGGGTGCAGCCGCAGGCCGCCCTTGTAGGGGCCGATGGCGCTGTTGAACTGAACCCGGTAGCCGTTATTCACATGGACCTGGCCGTTGTCGTCCACCCAGGGGACCCGGAACATCACGGCCCGCTCCGGGGTGGTCAGCCGCTCCAGCAGAGCCTCCCGGCGGTAGCGCTCCTCGTTGCGCTCGATCACCGGCCGGAGAGATTCCAGAACCTCGGTGACGGCCTGGATGAATTCCGGTTCATGGGCATTCTTGGCGGCAATCTGTGCCAAGACCTCGTCTACATAACTCATATACAAATGTCCTCCTGCCATAGAAAAGTGGGCGAGGCCTATTGTAACAGATGAGAAGGAAGATTACAAGAGGGATTTGCAGTTTTTTCTCATCCTACTTGCAAAAAACGACGCTCCGGCCGGGGACTGGCCGGGCCGGAGCGGTAGGAACGAAAGACGGACGCAGGTAAAAACCAGTACGGTCAGCGCACCCGGGGGAGGATTCGGTCCTTCAGAACCTCAAAAACCGTATCCAGCATCTCCGGGGTGGTATCCCGGCACAGAGAAATCCGGAAGGAGCTGTCGATGACCTCCGGGGGCAGGTTCATGGCGCTGAGGACATGGCTGCGGTGGCCCTTGGCACAGGCAGAGCCCGCGCTGACGCAAACGCCCGCGTCCTGTAGGATGTTCAGGGAGTTCTGAGTGGGAACCCCGGGAACCGCCAGGTTCAGGATGTGGGGGGCCTGGTGGGCTCCGTTGATCCGCACCCCGGGGAGCACCGAGAGCTTTTCGCAGAAAGCGTCCAGCATGGCCTTCTCCCGCTGGGCGTCCTGGCGGAAGGTAGGAGATACGGCCCGGCAGGCGGCAGCGAAGCCGAAAATGGCCGGGGTGCCCTCGGTGCCGCTGCGCATTCCGGCCTCCTGCCCTCCGCCCAGAAGCAGTGCGGGGAAGGACTTGAGCCGGGGGGATACGTACAGGGCCCCGCAGCCCTTGGGGCCGTGGATTTTGTGGGAGGACACGCTGATGAGGTCGGCGCCCAGGGATTTGGCGGCGAAGGGAACCTTCAGAAAGCCCTGGACCGCATCGGTGTGGAAAATGGCGTCGGGGCAGAGCCTGTGGGTCAGCTTGGCCATCTGGGCAATGGGCATGACGGAGCCCACCTCGTTGTTCACCATCATCACGGAAACCAGGATGGTGTCCGGGCGCAGGGTAGCTTTCAGGGCATCCGCGGATATAAAGCCCTGGGAATCCGGGGGAAGGTAGGTGACCTCAAAACCCCGGGTCTCCAGATCCTTCATGCAGTTTAAGATGGCGGGGTGCTCAATGGCGGTAGTGACAATGTGTCTGCCCCGCTTGCCAAGGCGCTTCACCGTTCCGAAAATGGCCCAGTTGTCTGCCTCGGTGCCGCCGGAGGTGAAGAACACCCGCTCCGGTTCGGCCCCCAGGGCGGAGACTACGTCACTGCGGGCGGTTCGCAGGGCCCGGGCGGTATCGATGCCGAAGCCGTAGAGGGCGGAGGGGTTGCCCCAGTTCTCCGTCAGGGCTTTTGCCATGGCCTCCACCGCCTCCGGACAGGGCTGGGTGGTGGCGGAATTGTCGAGATAGATCATGGTATTTTGTCCTTATCAGATTTTTTTCAGTTTTTTTATCCTTGCGGAGTAGAAGCGCTTAGTTGAACAAGTTGAAAGTTAACAGTGGACAGTTGTGGTATCCCCTGCGGGGATGAATTAAATAGTCCCGAAGGGACACCTTAACTGTCCACTTTCCACTGTCAACTGTCAACTAAAGAACAATTTGCCTATTTCCCCACGCAGAACCGTTCGAAGATTCTGGCGGTGATGTCCTCTCGGACGGTGGCGCCGGTGACCTCGCCCATGGCTTCCATGGCCTCTTCCACATCGGTGAGCACCGCGTCGGGGGTCAGGCCCAGGTCAAGCCCCCGGAGGGCCCGGAGCATGGCTTCGTAGGCCCGTCGGATGGCATCGTACTGCCGGGCGTTGGTGAGGATGGAGCCGTCGCAGGGAGCTTCCCCGGCAAAGAGCAGTTCCACCGCGTCGGTCAGCTGATCCAGCCCCTCCCCGGTTTTTGCACAGATAGGGATAACGGTCATAAAGGGAAGGTCCGAGGGCGTGACGCAGTTGCCCAGGTCGGATTTGTTAATCAGGGCCACCACCCGCTCATGCTCCACGCACAGCTCCATAATGGCCTGATCCTCGGGTGTAAGGGGCTGGGAGCCGTCGCAGACGAAGAGCACCAGATCAGCGTTTTCCACCGCCTGCCTGGAGCGCTCCACGCCTATGGCCTCCACAGCGTCGGAGGTCTCCCGGATGCCTGCTGTGTCGATGAGCCGTAGGCGGGTGGAGCCAAGGAGTACGGACTCCTCCACCGTGTCCCGGGTAGTGCCGGGAATATCGGTGACGATGCAGCGCTCGTAGCCCGCCAGAGCATTGAGGAGGCTGGACTTGCCCACGTTGGGACGGCCCACGATGGCTGCCGCAGCGCCCTGGCGAAGGATTCTGCCCTGACCGTAGGTTTTCAGCAGGGTGTAGAGGGCTTTCGCGTCGGCGCGCAGGGGGGCGCGGTAGTTCTCCAGCCCGAAATCGGGGATGTCCTCGTCGGGATAATCCAGCACGGCGTGGAAGTGGCTGCACAGGTTCACCAGGTTGTTGTAGATGGGGGAGAGCCTTTTTTGGAGGACGCCGCCCACCTGGCCCGCCGCATTGGCGGCGGCATCCGCGGTGTCCGCTTCGATCAGGTCGATGACAGCCTCCGCCTGGGTCAGGTCCAGCTTGCCGTTTAAGAAGGCCCGCTTGGTGAATTCTCCCCGCTTGGCGGGGACAGCTCCCGCCTGATACAGAGCCTCCAGCCCTGCCGCCAGCACGGCGGGGGAGCCATGGCAGTGAAATTCCACCGTATCCTCCCCGGTGTAGCTGCGGGGCCCCCGGGAGACCACGGCCATGCACTGATCGAGGACCCGGCCTATTTTGTCGTGCAGGGTTCCCAAGGTCAGCTTCCGGTCGGGAAGCTGGGACAAAGGGGCGTGATTGCTGGATGTGAAAATGCGCTGCGATACGGCGATGCAGTCATCGCCGGAAAGGCGGATAATGCCGATGGCGCTGATTTGGCTGCCGGTGGAAACGGCGGCAATGGTGTGGGACATGGGTGCCTCCTGAAATAGATGATATCGACTTGGAATAAACAGACAGGTAAATTGGTGTTTATGTTATCGGCTTTCGTAAGCTGGTCGTCAAATTGGTGTTTGTAGAGGTGCGCCCCAGATTACCTGTCATTGCGAACCAGCGCGCACGCTGGTGTGGCAATCCCCCTGTTAGAGAGGAAATGTATCGACAATTGCCCTACAGAGTGGGGAAACGCTGCGATTTTTGGTGGTAATCGTTACCTGGTTCCATTCAACCGGGGGATTGCCACGCCAGTGTGCGCACTGGCTCGCAATGACAGCATATATTCGACAAACACCAATTTGCAGCGCTTCGGAATTGTGGGGGGAGCATTCCGGTTTATCAAAGCGGTTCGGGCCGCTCCAGGATCATGCGAAGTTCGGCGTTTGGGGTGCCGAGGGTGATTTCCTGCCGGATTCCGTTCAGGCGGAAGCCGTAGTGCTCGTAAAACCCAATGGCGTGGCTGTTGCCCTCCAGGACCCAGAGGTACACCGGGCCTTCCGGAGGGAGTTTATGAATCGCGGCATCCAGCAGCTCCCGCCCGATGCCAAGGCCCTGGGCTTTTTTCAAAAGGTAGAGACCAAAGATTTCCGGTCGGCCGGATTGGTTCATCCCGTAGCAGCAGAAGCCGACAATTTCTCCATCCAGCTGTGCAACGAGGGTTCTGCCCCAGCAGCGCAGCGTGATCTGCCTGGAACGTTCCGGACTGGTCCGGGACAGAAAGGCAGAATCCACCAAGCCAGAGTAGGTTTCCAGCCAGCTTGTGTAGTGGACTTTTCCTGTGGCCTCGGCATCCTCCGGAAGCATTTCCCGGATGGTCAGCATAAGGCTTCTCCCTCTGTCAAAAAGGAAAGGGGGTCGCCCTGGGAGGAGAGGAAGTGAATCAAAAAGTAGGCGCAGGGAAGAGCCACGTTTTCCTCCCGGAGGATTCGGCGGCACTCCGCCCGGTCGGCGAGAAGGACCTGAATCTCCTCGCTTGCCTCCTGGTGGCAATTGGTAGGCTCCCCGGAGCAGTAGCCGAACACGGTGCCGCAGCTCTCGTCCGTCATCCCTACCGTCATGAAGAAGGGCCGGGTGGAGCCCACGGGCCGGAAGGTAAGGCCGGTTTCCTCGTACATTTCCCGCATTCCCGACTGCAGAAGATCCTCTCCCGGCTCCACCAGCCCTGCGGGCAGCTCATAGACAAAGCCCCCGATGGGGTAACGGTACTGGCGAATCAGCACAATTCGGTCCTTCTCTTCCCCGTAGACCCCGCAGAGAATGACACCGTCGGGTTCGTTGCGGTGGGTTACTGCTTTCAGTTTCCCAGGATCGCCGATACGGGATGCCATATAATAAGGAGACACGCTGCCGTCCCGGTGAATGGCTTCCATTTCATAATAGCTCAGGAATTTGCTGCCGGTTCTCTTCTCAATCTTTCCGATGGCGCTCATGGGAGGCCCTCCTTACTGTGGGAATTTGATTCAGTATATCACTTTGACACGGAAAATGCAATGGAAATACGAATAATCCAGGTGCTTTCGGGAATCCTTTCCTGGGGTGAAGCGTATGAAGGAAGCCATTACAGACGGAGGGTTACGGGAGCTTTTCGCGGAGGCGGGGGATTTTATCGCCCGGGAACTGCACTGCGGGCAGTGGACCCTCTGGGCCTATGCCATTGACGGGCTGACCTCCGGCTCCGATATGTCAGAATATGTGCTGCGCCCTATTACGGAGATTCTGCGGGGAGATTCCATGGAGGAGCTTTATCAGCAGGCGCTCCACGGACGGGTGTACAACAGCGTGGCCGATCCCTGCGAGGATCTGGAAACTGCCGCGCTGAAGCTGGTCAACGGGTTCTGCGTGGTACTCTTTCCCGGGGCGGGGGCAATCGCCTTCGAGGTCAAAACCGGGGACAAACGGGGACCTGCCCCTCCTGCAGTGGAGAACACCGTTAAGGGGCCGAAGGATGCTTTCGTGGAGACCATCCGCTCCAATACCAGCCTGGTGCGCCGCCATCTGCGTACCCCGGAGCTGCGGCTCTACGAAACCAGGGTGGGGCTGCGCTCTATTACCAACGTGACGGTGGCATGGATCCACGGAATCACCAACGAGGAATTGGTGGAACGAATGAAACGACGGCTGGACACCATTGATATAGATGGCCTGCTGTCCCCTTCCGCGGTGGAGGAATACGTCACCGGCTCCCGAACCACGGCTTTTCCACTGATGCAGTACACCGAGCGGGCGGACACCTTCAGCAAGGGGCTGCTGGACGGGAGAGTGGGGCTGCTGGTAGATGGGCTGCCGTTGGGGTATCTGGCCCCGGCGGATTTGGGGTATCTGATGATGAGCCCAGAGGACCGGAGCAGGGACTATATTTCGGCTTCCTGCGTCAAGCTGCTGCGGTACTGCGCCCTGCTCATTGATTTGCTGCTCCCGGGAATTTACGTGGCTTTTGCCATGCACCATCCGCAGCTGCTCCCGGGAGGATTGTACGATCCGATTGTCAGCGGAGTGGCGGAGATTCCTTTTTCTCCCGGCGGGGAGACCCTGGGAATGCTGATTGCCATGGAACTGCTGCAGGAGTCGGGAATTCACCTGCCCCAGGCCATTGGACAGAGCGTGTCCACGATAGGCGGCATTGTGGTGGGGACGGCTGCTGTGGAGGCGGGACTGGTATCGCCTGTGGCGCTGATAGCGGTGAGCATCGCGGGGGTATGCGGATTCGTACTGCCCAACCGGGATCTGGCCAACGCGATTCGGGTGTGGCGGTTTGCGATTACCGCCGCAGCGGCAGCGTTTGGACTGTGGGGTGTGGCCGCAGGATTTATTCTGCTGGTACTTCGCCTTGCATTCCTGAGATGCCTGGGAGTGCCTTACCTGCTGGTGAGAAGAAGCGACCTGCTCCGGCCGAAGCTCAGCGATCAGAAGTGGAGAAATTCCTGGCTGAAACCAAGGGATAAACGAAACCAAAAATAATGAAAACGAAACCAAAAATAATGAAAAAACCTCTTGACAAACAGACCCCAATGCGGTACAATACGCAAGCTGTCCGGGAGCGGACGCCACAGCTTAAGAAATTTGAAAAAACTTGAAAAAAGTTCTTGACAAACGGAAGAAGCCGTGCTAAGATAAGCGAGCTTACCGCGAGAGCGGAAAGCGACTGTACCTTGTAAATTGAATAACGCAAAGACGAACAAAACACCTTTGACAAATT